>JBILIO010000148.1:0-4490 GCA_044349915.1 Sphingobacteriales bacterium
TTTACGAGCTTAACATGCGCCTTTTCGAATTGGACGATTATACATCAATTTACCACCTTTTGCAATATAGTCGCCAGCAATTATTGGATATGCATATTTAGGTGCATGCGAAACATGGTGGCTTCTAATGGTTATTTTATCGTTTACTTTGAGGCTATGCAATAGCATAAAGTCTTTTTTAATTTCAAAAGTTTTGCCGGTTTTTTCTGGTCCAAAAGCAAGAATATAATCTGTCCCTTTTATTTTTACCATTATGCCGAAACCTAAGCGAGCACCTGGCGGAAGTGCAAGCGAAGTAACTACGCCTTCCATATCGGAAAAATCTTGAATAGCCTTTTTTATTTTAGCTTCTCCGGCATAAACTTTTTTACCAGCAGGTGATGCTTGCCATTGTTTGTAAGATTTACCAGCAGGAGTTGCCTCCCATTGTTTATTTGGGGTTTGCTTTGGAGCAGCAACCTCTTTACCATCGGGCTTTGCAAACAATGGACCACTCAAAAAAGCCAGGGTTAAAAGCAGCGTATAAAATCTTTTGTTCATAATTTAAATTTAAATAAAAAAAATAATATAACATCATAATGTGCTTTTGCTTCTTAGATTCAAGCAATTTGAGTTTAATAAACTATATTTTGTATATTCATATATCTATTGATGATGATGAAGAAATTATTAATTATCTTATTTAGTTTCATTTATTTATCTGCGCTAGCAAATAATAAGGAGCGGATTTGCATAGATAGCCTTACCAAACCACTTGCCGAAAAAGAAGCCATTGTTATTTTGGTTGGGTTTGGGTCTAAAATTCAAGGCACCAAAAAAATTGCCGATTACTTTTTCCATAAAGGTTATGATGTATACATACCCGATTATATTGCACGTCGCTCTATTGCAAATAGCGTTGATCAATTAGATAAATTCATGCTTAAGCATCAATTAAAAAAGTACAAAAAATTACATGTTTTTTCATATATCGTTGGCGCCTGGACTTTAAATAATTGGATAGCCCAACATCCAACAAACAATATTGCTAGCATCCTTTACGATAGAAGTCCTTTACAAGAAAGAGCACCTTATGCCTTGGTAAAAGACATTCCGTTTTTAATTCATTTAGCCGCTGGAAAAATAATGAAAGAATTTTCTGAGACAAATTACCCTCCTATTTCTTCAGAAAAAATAAGCATTGGTATTCTTATTGAAAGCCATGCAACCAATTTAATTATCAAGCACAAAGCCTCTGCGCTAGCACTTGGGCCTATTCAATGGGATGTCAAAAATCTAAACCAAAGTTATAACGATTATTTTTATACTTGGATTAACCACGATGAAATGTATTATCGCTTTGATGTGATAGGAGACGAAATATTTTACTTTATCAAAAACCAAAAGTTTAGCCCTAGCGCCAAACGCGAAGCCTATTCGGATAACCCTTTTGTGAAATTTAATCCCGAGCCATGATATCTATTTATAGCATTAAACCAAAGTTTCAACAATTGCTCAAGCCATTGCTCCATTTTCTTTTTAAAATGGGTGTGAGTGCTAACATGATTACTTGTTGGGCTATCTTATTATCGGCCATTACTGGTTTATTAATTTGGTTCGAGCCAAATCAAAACATGTTGTTGATTTTGCCTCTTGTACTTTTAATTAGGATGGCTTTAAATGCGCTCGATGGCATGATGGCCAGCACCTATCACATGCAAAGTAAAAAAGGTGAAGTGTTAAACGAACTCGGAGATGTTGTTTCCGATTTTCTACTTTATTTTCCTTTGTTAAAATTATTTTCCATACCAATTTATATACTCATTGCCTTTTTATTTATGTCTTTGTTAAATGAATACGCAGGCATATTAGCAAAAGCGGTAAGCGGCACCAGGCAATATGACGGCCCTATGGGCAAAAGCGACAGGGCCTTTGTAATTGGCTTATTAAGTTTGGTATTTTATTTTACCCATGCGCTTAACCCCTATATCGATTATATTTTTTTAGTACTTATACTACTGTTAATGTTAAGTACTTTTTTCAGAATTAAAAAAACCTTAAACCCTAAATAAAATGAACTTAGCACAATTTTCTGCAAACAAAGAGGTGACTTTTATTATCCTTTTAATTATTGGCTTATTGGTATTTGCTACCCTGTTATTTTTTATCTGGGGGAAATTAAAACCCGAGGCAAATTTAATCGAACTCAAACTCAGAACAAAGTCGTGGTGGACCATGGCAATGGTATTTATTCTTGCCATTGTAATTAATCCAATCATCTCCTACTTTGCATTTGGCCTTTTATCTTTTATGGCCCTGCGCGAAATATCGACCATTAGCAAAAATGTAAGAGATGTAGACAGGCGGGTAATGATATGGTGTTATATCGCTATTCCTATACAATTTATATTAGCCTATAACGGATACTTTAATTTGTTCGTCATCTTTATTCCGGTAGTCATGTTTATTTTTATCTCCTTTATGTTGGTAATTAAAGGTGAAACTACAGAGATTGGTCGATCAATGAGTGTGATACCTACCCAATTAATGCTCACTGTTTTTTCATTAAGTCATTTAGCCTTTTTATTATCGCTGCCACAAATAGCTGGTTTTAATGCAGGCGGAAGAGGCTTGTTGTTATTTGTAGTTTTTATTACAGAAATTAATGATGTGTTTCAATTTACTTGGGGAAAATTATTGGGTCGCCATGCCATCATTCCTAAAATAAGCCCGAATAAAACTTGGGAAGGTTTTATTGGCGGTGTATTAACAACCACTGTATTAGGATATTTCTTAAGGTTCTTAACGCCCTTCAGCGTAGTTGAATCTTTGGTGGTGAGTTTTGTCATTGCATGCGCAGGTTTTGTTGGAGATGTAGTGATATCGGCGGTTAAAAGAGATATTGGTTTAAAAGATACCGGCACGCTTATACCCGGACATGGCGGCATACTAGATAGAATAGATTCTTTGGCCATTACATCGGTGGTATTTTTTCATATCGTATATAATTTATATTATTCCTAAACATGAGAGGCGTATTACTTTTTGTGACCTATCAAGTTTTCATGCGTAATTTTTTACGCATCTTGGTCGGCGTAAAATATATTAATGTTGCGGAACTAAATAAGCATGCACAATTTATTCTTGTGGCTAATCACAATAGCCATATAGATACCATGGCGCTCATGTCTGCACTTTCCTATTCTCAATTAAAAAAAACACATCCCGTTGCAGCGGGCGATTATTTTGGAAGTTCTCCCCTTAAATCTTTTATTACCCGTTTATTTACCAATGCCTTGTTGATTCAAAGAAGCAAAAACGCCGAAGGACAAAATCCGATACAAGCCATGAGTGCCTCACTCGTTAAGGGCGATTCGCTTATTTTATTTCCAGAAGGATCTAGAGGCGAACCACAAAAAATGCAACAATTTAAAAAAGGCGTTGGCCTACTTTTAAAAAAGCATCCAAACATTGCCTATATCCCCGTGTACATGACAGGCATGGGAAGAATCTTACCTAAAGGCGAAAGATTATTGATACCCTTTGATTCGTATGTGGTTTTTGGAGAAGCCTCTTATAGTCAAACCGACGATACCGAAGCCATTGTTAAAGAAATTGAAGAAAAAATTATTGCCCTTGGGGTTGCTTTTCAAAATTCAAAGTTTGAATAGATTTTTTTGGAAACTATTTATGCCTAAACCAGCAATCGTTTCGCTCGGTTTCGTACATTTTAAAAACAGTGTTGACGGGCGCACCATGTATTAGTTGATGGTTAAATTGAGTGCGTACCAAATAATTAAAGGCACCCATATCGCCGGTGTAAGCTGTTTTATTTTCGCGATTGGCGTTTTGGTGAATGGCACAAAGTTTTTGCAAGAAATCAAATATTAAGGCAACCGAACCACCTATAATACCACAGTTTAATAAGGTCTGCGCTGCAAATGTATTTTCGTAAGCCGCATAATCTGCAATATTATTTCTTAAATTTTCGGCATGCGCTATCATCCATTCGTTGTGTAGTAATTTGGGTTCGTCGCCACAAAAAAGTGTTTTAGGGTTTGCTAAAAATAGCGGATCTATAAAAGGATTATTCACCAGCACCACATCGCTTACATCGGTTATAAAAATTCCAGCAAGCTGTTGTAAATGTTGTTGTAAAAATTTCAGGTAAACAAAATATCGAAATACATTTGGATTATATTGCGGATTGTAATCAATTTTTATAAAATAAATTGAATTGTTTTGTAAAGATTTACAAGTTGCTTCGGATAAGTTATTATGAAAAATAATGCCTTTTAAATTTGCTGCAGTAACAGAGGCTGCCCAATCTTGCACTAGTTCTGCTGAGTCGTCGGATAGCGTGGTGTTGCGGTTTACATCATGCACTCCAGTAATAAAGCAGGCCATTACTAGATTGGTATTTGGCTGGAATTTTAGCGATTCAATTGCCATATTTAAGCAATCGTTAAATTCGCTTTTTTAATGGTTGCACAAATACTATTCGGAATATT
>JBILIO010000149.1:0-4485 GCA_044349915.1 Sphingobacteriales bacterium
TCGATGCTATTGGTAATTAAACTATTTTGGGTAGCCGCTTTGATGTGTACATTTTTGCAAATGAATTTACGAGAGGTATTGTGTAATAAAGCTCCCGGTACCAAACCTGCTTCGGTTAAAATTTGAAAGCCATTACATACGCCTAATAAATAGCCACCTTTGTTAGCAAACTCGATTACCGATGTCATGATGGGCGAAAAGCGTGCAATTGCACCCGAACGTAAATAATCGCCAAAACTAAATCCGCCTGGCAATACGATGAAATCGCAACCTTGCAAATCGGTGTCTTTATGCCATAATTTAACTACTTGTTGCCCTAAGATGTGCTCTAAAACATAAATCATGTCTTGATCGCAATTGGAGCCAGGGAATACTACTACGCCGTATTTCATTTGAATAATTTTTCCCAAAGATAAGGATTTTTGCTATCGAAGCAATTGAAAAACAATGCTAGTGATAAAAAATAACCAAATTAAACTCTCGGCAATACGCTTATTGCTGGTTATCAAAAAATAATAGGAAAGTAAAATGGATAAGGGCATGGCCAACAATAAAAAATGATGGATGCCAAAACTCGGACGAATATAAAAAGAGAATAGCACCACGAGTATATTAGCCGCCAACACTTGAAAACATTTACGCACATGTACTATGTTTTTATAAAAGTTTTCGACTAGGCGATGACCTGCTAATAATATGGTCAGCACTAAAGGAATTAATGGTAAGTAATCGGCACGATTAGTAAACATAGCCAGTCTAATGTCGTTCGTTTGAATGGGTTTAAAGAATTCGTAAAACCCTGGCATATTATTATTCCAAAAATAATAAAAGGCCAACATTAAATAAGGAATTAACAAACCTACAATGGCACTTAAATAATCTCTGCTATCAAATTTTCTAAAAGTGAGTAAAGCAATAAACACCACAAATATCCAAGGTAAAATGGACAAGTAAATTAAAGAGGCAATGGCAATATAGATACCGCTATCAAAAGCAATAGATAAAGCATTATTGGTCTTATACAATGTAAATAAACGCTGCAGCAGTAATAGCTGAAAAACAAGCGCAAAAGTAACCGCATCGAGTGTAAAAAACTCGACATACAAACTACTAATGATTACAAAGAAGAATGCGGGTAAATAACTTTTTCTAAATAATAAATTAAAATCGATGGCCACTTTATTGATCCATAAGGCAATGATTAAATGCAATATGGCGGTAATTAAACCATTCAATAATATATGATTGGTAATAAAATGTAAGTGGTTAAAAAGTAATTTTGAAATAGGGTCGTTATAATACACTGGTGGCAATGGATTGCCAAACAAAAAATAAGGCACACGCAACAATACCATTACTATAAATAAAATAAGTATAGAAGCGGGTGATATATTTTTTAATAATTTAATCATATTAAAAGCTTACGCGTAATAGGTTTAACTTACTTTTCACCAAACAAGGCACCAATAGTTGATCTGCTGCAATTTGCTTTGCTCCGGCAGGCATCAATAATATATTTTCGTTTTCTTTCGCAATGATTTTTTCGTCTGAAAGCCCTTTGTTACTGACCGAAAAGGCCGCCAGCTCAGAAGCTTTTTTAATGGATTTATTGTACACAAAATAAATACGATCGGCATCTACAGCCATGGTATAAGAAGAATAAAAAGCAGCATCGTCATCGGAGACTTGATTTTTTCTGATGATTTGTTCCCAATCTATTTTTCCGTTTGGATGAATAGAAAACAACAATACATTATCGTAATGATAAGTATAACTCGTAGTGTACATTTGATAATACGAATTGTAATTGGTTGACTCGGTTACATAATTTGATTCGGCTACTAAAATTATACCGCCATCGGAACGCAAAACCAAACGATCAATAAAATAATTAATGAGTTCGGTGCCGCGATTAACCGTTCGTTCGGCTACAAATTCATTTAAAAATTTAGCTTTAAAACTTTCGGTATTTTTAGTCCACTTTTGGCTATCGACTAAAAAATTAGCCGTAAAAATTCCGGCCGAGGAAGTGCTATTCATTTCGGAATAAAAACCAGCCAATACCACTTTGCCATTTAATTCATCTATTTCCATATGCAAATCGTTCAAGAATAATTTGTCTTGATTGATTGGAATATTTAATAAAGTAGCAGATGTGGGGCTAGCAATGCTTAAATTAAAATTACGATTGCGCAGGGTTTTCTTACCTAAATCTAAAGAAGTTAAAAAATACAAAGCGCTGTCGTTGCCTAATTTAAAGTCGTTGAGCAATAATACGCCATCAAAAAATTCGGTCGGATAATTTTGATGCCAAACCAAATTTAAGTCTGATTGAAACACATGTACATCGATAGCCATTTTATCGTTTTCGCCTGCAGGTTGTTTATACATGGTCGAAAACAGTTTACCATTTTTACTTTGCTGAATATAATATACCCCACGATTCGATTTTCTATCGAATGCAATCGAAACTAATTTAGTAGGCGCTGCATTCAACTCCCCTTTTTTAATATCCAATTTAATGGCGTATAAATCGCTAGTACTATTTATTTTATTGATACTGGTATAAAATAAAAATAAACTATCTGATAAAAACTGAATGTCTTGTATGTCGGCCGTTGGATCTGGCAATTGCACATTTAAATTCCAAACTAGCGAAAGATTTTTATTCAATAAACTAATGGCAATATTATTATCGCGCAAACGCAATTGATTTTGTTTATTGTTAAATGGATAATTGCTTTTAAGAATAAAATACCCTTGCTCATTTTGCCCAATTACTTTCGAATACATGCGCTTGAAAGATTTATCGGTATTGGCAAAAGTTAACTGCTGCGACATACTTTTGTGTAGCAGGCCTGAAATAATTAAAACCACGAAAAGCAAAAATATTCGCTTCATATGGTAAAAATAAGAGAATAAACTAAACTAAAGCGGTTTTTGAGATTAAGTTAAGCAATTGGGCAACCACCTGCTCTACATTGTCGGGGAAAGTAATTTTAGGCCCGTGTGGTGTTTCAAGCCATTTATCAAGCAAAATTTCGGCTGATTCGTCGAGTTCATGCACCACGGGTATACCCATTTTATGTAGGGCTTCGGCATTACAAATTTGTTCGTATTGTCCTTTCATCGGAACCGAAAAAACTTTTTTTCCTAAAAATAAAGCTTCGGCTGGTGCTTCAAAACCACCGCCGGTGAGCAGGCCAGCACAAGATGCTAAACTATTATTGAAGCTTTCGTTTTGCACTGGGCAAACTTTAATATTTTCTATTTGATACGCTTGCTTTAAATTTTTAGCAAAAACTTGCCATTTAATTTGCGGCCATTTACTCAAATAATTTACTAAATACTCGTGCTGATAGGCTGGCAAGTAAACGGTATAATGCCCGTCGTTGCTGGTTTTTAAGCTGCGTATTTCTTTTCGAATAATGGGCGTATGAATAAATGTATCGTATGACTGAAAATGAAAAGCAATTTGAAAATTACTAGGTGCATATTGGCGAAATAAAAACTCGGTAAAGTTATCTGCTTGAATTGGCCTTGGCGTTTTGTTTGATAAAAAAGAAGCTTGATGACTGAGCGCAATCACTGGAATATTTTTTCTTTTAGCGGCCCATGCACTTAAAGGTTCGAAATCATTGATCACTAAATCGTATTGCGTAATAGGTAAAGTGAGTACATCTTTTAAAAAAGTAATGGGGCTTAAACTATTTAAAGTTTTCCAATAATCGACACCACCATTTTTTCCGAAAATAAAACTTGCTCCTTTTTTTCGATAGGTGATTTGCTGTGGTAATGCAACATCTACTTGCGTGCCACTGATTAAAATATCGAGCTCAAAATGCTGTTGCAAATAAGGTATAAAATCGCGCGCACGGCTCACATGCCCGTTGCCGGTGCCTTGTATTGCGTACAATATTTTTAATTTTCGAGCCATGCTTAAAAGTAAGAATTATTCTGCTTTTGCGATCAAAGAATTGTACAAAGATTTCACATCTAGCTTGGATGCTAAATTGATAAAGGATTCTTCGTCGTGTAGCTCTGCAGATTGATCTTCTTTATACTGATAGATAGTCCAGCTTTTATCGTTGTATTCTAATGCGGTTAAACTCTCTACCCAATCACCCGAATTTAGATAAGTAACACTACCCTTTTCGTTGCTGTATAATTTTTTTTCGGCTTGGTGTATGTGTCCGCAAATTACATAATCAAATTCTTTTTCGATGGCAATTTCGGCTGCAGTATTTTCGAAATCATTGATAAACTTAACCGCGTTTTTTACACTCGCTTTAATCTTTTGTGATAAACTCATTTTCTCTTTTCCTAACTTAGTTAAGAAATAATTAATGAAGGTATTGAGCATGATTAAACTGTCATAACCAATGGCGCCAAGCTTTGCAAGCCATTTAGAATATTGCATAGTTACGTCGAAAACATCGCCATGAAAAAACCATGCTTTTTTTCCGTCTAATTCTAAGACCAATT
>JBILIO010000150.1:0-4474 GCA_044349915.1 Sphingobacteriales bacterium
CTTGGGCTTCACTTTGTTGAAATAGGAAGATCAAACAGATAGCTAACAATAACTTTTTCATCGATTTATAAATTTATTTAAATATAAAAAATAAAAAAAGGCATATCAAGCGATATGCCTTTTTTAGCTATGTTAAAAATATTAGTTCAAACGTTCAATCACAATAGCCGAAGCGCCGCCACCGCCATTACAAATTGCCGCAACGCCAATTTTACCATTGTTTTGTTTTAATACAGAAAGTAAAGTGACAATAATTCTGCAACCCGAACTGCCCAGTGGATGCCCTAAAGCAACCGCACCGCCGTTTACATTTACTTTGGTAGCATCTAATTCTAAAGCTTGGTTGTTGGCTAAAGCAACAACAGAAAATGCTTCATTAATTTCGTAAAAATCTACTTGATCTGCAGT
Source organism: Sphingobacteriales bacterium (assembly GCA_044349915.1). Lineage (GTDB taxonomy): Bacteria > Bacteroidota > Bacteroidia > Sphingobacteriales > Sphingobacteriaceae > CAIKLP01. The sequence goes on from JBILIO010000150.1 coordinate 409, forward strand.
AATACCGGCATGAGCTAAGGCTCTAGGGATGGCTTTAGCAGGAGCGGTAGTAAACCATTCTGGCGCTTGTTGCGCATCTGCATATCCTCTAATAATGGCCAATGGTTTTAAACCTAATGCCAATGCTTTTTCTTCAGACATTAAGACCATTGCAGATGCACCATCGTTTAAGGTAGATGCATTTGCTGCGGTTACTGTTCCGTCTTTTTTAAATACTGGTTTTAATCCAGGAATTTTATCAAACTTTACTGATTTAAATTCTTCGTCTTCTGCTACAATGGTTACTGCACCCGCACGACCCGGAATTTCTACCGAAACAATTTCTTCCGTGAATAATCCTTTTTCGAAAGCGGCTTGCGCTCTATGGTAACTTTCAATTGCAAAAGCATCTTGATCTTCTCTGCTAATATTACAGCTACTCGCACATAATTCGGCTGCATTACCCATGTGGTAATCGTTGTAGACATCCCACAAACCATCTTTAATTAAACCATCTGTTGCTTGTTGATGACCTAATTTATAACCTTGTCTGGCTTTGTCTAAATAAAAAGGCACATTACTCATGCTTTCCATTCCACCAGCAACTACCACTTCGTTAATGCCCATGGCAATGCTTTGCGCGGCAAGCATAACCGCTTTGGTTCCAGATGCACATACTTTGTTAATGGTAGTACTTGGAATATCTAATAAGCCGGCAAATTTGGCCGCTTGTGTTGCAGGTGCTTGGCCTAAATTAGCAGAAAGCACATTGCCCATATATATTTCTTGCACTAGCTCACTTGCTATACCAGCACGCTTTACCGCTTCTTTGATCGCAATTGCACCCAATTGAGTAGCCGATACAGCACTTAAAGATCCGCCAAAACTACCCATTGGGGTACGAGTAGCAGATACAATGACAACATTTTTCATAGGTTTAGATTTTTCTCAAATTTAAGAATTTAATTGATTGAGCTAAACGAAATTCTTTATTTTATTGAGTAAAAACTATGTTTTTTCTTAATTTCACGGCACATGACCCAATCTAACAAAAACTACTTCAGGAGCATAGTCTTCACTAAATACACTTTAGTGGTGCTATGCGTTGCCATCATTGTTTCCGTTTTACCTAAGGGCAGAACATTTAAATTCGAATTTGATAAAGGCAAATCTTGGATGCATCAAAATTTAAATGCACCATTTGATTTTGCCATCGAAAAATCCAAAGAAGAAATTGCTTTAGAGAAAAATAAAATCAATAAAAATGCGCTCCCTTATTTTCAATTAGATCAATCATTAAGTCAAGAAATTAAAACGCAATTTGAAAGAGAATTTTATATACTATGGAAACAAAAGTATTTAAACGAAAATAAACTTTTAAAAAATAAATACCTCGCCATTGTTAATGAAAAACTGACAGCTGTTTTAGCCATTGGTATAATGGCTAATGAAAATGCTCGAATTAAAAAAAGCAATGCCGAAGAATTTTATTTATTAAAAGGTAACCAAGCAATCCTCTCCGAACCAAGCTCGCATTATACCATAGCCTCTGCGTATCAAATTTTGCATCAACAATTAAGTGCTATTAAACCTGCTGATACGGCAATTGTATTTGCAACTTTGCAAAATACATTATCCGAAAATATAATATATGACGAAGTATTAAGCATTAAAATTAATAACGATGCCATTAATAATATTAGCACCTACGAAGGGATGGTTGCCCAAGGCGATTTAATTATTGAAAATGGTACCATGGTCGACGAAGCCAAATTTAGGGAGCTCGAATCTTTAAAAAATGAATATGATAGGCGATTAGGCGTATTGGGTAATAAATATTTAGTGGTATTGGGTCAAACACTGCTCGTGTCTTTAATTATTACCTTATTGATGGTATTCTTATCGATGTTTAGAAAAGATATTTATGCCGATCTGCGTAAGATGTTTTTAATTTTAAGTATTGTAACCGGCATGTTATTGGTGCTATCATGGGCTTTGAGGTTAAATTTGCCTACTTTATATTTTATCCCTTATTGTATTGTGCCCATTATTATTAGGGTGATATTTGATACCCGATTGGCTTTGTATATTCATTTATTAGTGGTGGTTTTGGCTGGATTTTTTGTGCCTAACGGCTACGAATTTATTTTCTTGCAATTAACAGCCGGAATGGTAGCCATTAATAGTATTAAAAATTTACTCAGACGTTCTCAGTTTTTAATTTCTGCTATTTTAATTTACGCAACCTATGTGATAGGCTACATAGGTATTTCCATTATTCATGAGGGTTCATTTATTCCAATTAATTGGGATCATTTATTATGGTTTTTAGTGAGTGTGATTTTATCTTTAGTGGCTTATCCTGTAATTTATGCCTTCGAAAAATTATTTGGAATTACGACCGAGGTAACCTTAATGGAGTATACCAATATCAATAATAAATTATTAAGAGAGCTGTCTTATAAAGCACCTGGTACTTTTCAGCATTCTTTACAAGTAGCTAATTTAGCCGAAGCCGCTATTTTTAAGATTGGCGGAAATGCGCTATTAGTAAGGGCCGGAGCACTTTACCACGACATTGGAAAAATGGAAACGCCCGAATTTTTTATTGAAAATCAACAGCGCGGCATTAATCCACACGACGACTTGGCATACGAAGAGAGCGCAAAAATTATTATTCGACATGTTTATGCAGGCATAGAAATTGCCACTAAAAACAGACTACCATCCGAGATCATCGATTTTATTCGTACACACCATGGCAATACCAGGGTCGATTATTTTTATCAATCTTTCTTGAAAAACTATCCCGAAAAATCAATCAACGAAAATGTTTTTCGTTATCCTGGACCTATCCCATTTGCTAAAGAACAAGCGGTGTTGATGCTTGCCGACAGTGTAGAAGCGGCTTCTAGGAGCTTAAAAGAACCTTCAGAGCAAACCATTAGCGAACTAGTAGAAAGAATAATTGAATATAAAATCAATCAACATCAATTTATCAATAGCGATATTTCTTTTAAAGAAATTTACATCATTAAGCAATTGTTTAAAGAAATGTTAATGAGTATGTACCACATTAGAATGGGATACCAAATAGAAAACAGTTAATTACTTGTTTCTGATTTTAGTCTATTGCCTTTTTTAGGTGCCGGCAAATTTCGTTTGATAATATTAATGCTGGCATTTAATTCAAATCCGATGAGTAAAATCATGGAGTTTAAATAAAGCCAAATCATAATCACAATAAGGGTTCCAATAGAGCCGTAAAGCTTATTGTAGCTACTAAAATTGTTGACATAATAGGCAAAGCCTAAAGAAGAAATAATTGATAATAAGGTAGCTAATGTCGAACCAGCCGATACAAATTTAAATTTTTTAACAGTTGCAGGTCCAAAATAATACAAAGAAGAAATAATACAGAAAAACAAAGTGATAATGGTTATCCAATTGGTGCCTAAAATTGCATAATAGGCTAGCGGACCTTTGATAATTCCCATTAGTTTTAATTTCCTTAATATGCTTTCACCTGTAATAATTAGCGCAACTCCAGCTACTAATAACAACGATAAGCCCATGGTTAAATAAGTAGCTACTAACCTTTGTTTCCAAGGCTTTCGGGTTTCTAAAATTAAAGAAGCTTTATTGAAATTACGCATCAAAGCCATTACACCATTGGTCGCAAAAAACAAGGCAGTAATAAATCCAAAAGATAATAAACCTCCATTTTGATTTTCGACGATATCGGTAATAGTAGATTGAATAGCTAGGAATGCATCTTTGGGTAATACTTGTACGAGTATACTAAACAATTCGCCTTTAAAGTTTTTGACAGGTATGTAGGGGATAAGGGTAAATAAAAATATGGTGGCCGGAAATATGGCTAATAAAAAACTATAAGCTAAAGAAGATGATTTTGCATTTAATTGCTCTTTGCGTATTTCTTTGAAAAAAAATTCTAAAACAGTAAAAAGCGGTAAGCCGTCAAATCCAATAGGTATGATCCTTTGGCTCCATTCAACTAATCGTTGAAACCAATTAAAACGAAGTAGAAATCGGTATAACCAGCTCATTTTAGTTTTTAAAGTTT
>JBILIO010000151.1:0-4442 GCA_044349915.1 Sphingobacteriales bacterium
TACAGTTTGTATCCACGCTCGGCAGATGAGCATATAGCTTTAGAGATTTTATATTCGACTAAAAATCCAGACTATCCAAATGTAGTGGTGGTGGTAGTAGATGCCACCAACTTAAAAAGAAATTTATTGTTGCTCACGCAATTAATAGATTTACAATTGCCGGTAGTGTTAGCCTTAAACATGATGGATGTTGCCCAGCATTCGGGTATCGAAATTAATGTGCCATTGCTTTCAGAAAAATTAGGAGTACCCGTTGTGGCTGTTACTGCACGAGACTTTCAGGGCATACCAGCTTTAAAAGATGCCATTGTTCAGCAATTCGAAAATCCAACATTACCTAGCAGTACGATTCATATTCATGGCTATGCGCCCGAAGTAATCGACGAAATAAAAGCCTATTTTCAAATCAATAATGATTATGCAGCTTTTGAACTAGCGCATCATTACCACGAGTTAAATAATTTAACACAAGAAAAAAAAGATGCCATTGAAGCCATTGGCATAAAATATAATTTCAATGCGAACAAAACACAAGTAGCAGAAACCATTGAACGCTATAATTATATCAACGATATTTTAAGTGATACCGTTCGAAAAAATAAATCTGTTGCACTCGAAGAAACTAGAAGTAATACGTTAGATGCCATTTTAACCCATCGTATTTTTGGTTTACTGATTTTCTTTGTGATTTTATTTGGCGTGTTTCAATCTATTTTTAATTGGTCGCAATATCCAATGAATGTAATTGAAAATGCTTTTATTAACATACAAAATTATTTAACGGCCATTTTACCTGTCGGAATTTTAACCAATTTAATTATTGGAGGCATACTGCCAGGCATGAGCGGGGTCTTGATATTCTTGCCACAAATAGCCGTTTTGTTTTTATTCATCGCCATTTTAGAAGACACTGGCTACATGGCCCGCGTTACTTTTATGATGGATCGCTTGATGAAAAATTTTGGACTAAACGGTAAATCCGTAGTGCCATTAATTTCGGGAATTGCTTGTGCGGTGCCAGCAATTATGTCGGCACGCAGTATCGAAAATTGGAAAGACCGATTGATCACTATTTTTGTGACGCCATTTATGAGCTGCTCGGCCCGACTGCCCGTTTATACTTTATTGATTTCTTTAGTTGTACCTAATAAATTTGTTTTTGGATTTTTAAGTTTGCAAGGCCTTATTTTAATGGCCATGTATTTGCTTGGTTTTGTTTCGGCATTGCTTGCAGGATGGTTGCTTAAATTGTTTATCAAAACAAAAAGTAAAAGTTATTTCTTAATGGAATTGCCCGTATACAGAATGCCGCGTTGGTCGAATGTGGGTATTACTATTTTTAATAAAGCACGCACCTTTGTGGTCGAAGCTGGAAAAGTAATCCTTGCAGTCTCTATTATACTGTGGGTTTTGGCTACTTTTGGTCCTTCGAAAGATTTTGAGGCCATTGAAAAAAAATATGCAATAATGTCATCCGATAGTACCACCATTGGGCTCGATGCTTCGGTATTGGAAAGCAAAATAAAAGCAGAAAAACTAGAAGCTTCTTATGCAGGCTTACTCGGAAAATTTATTGAGCCGGCGATTAAACCTTTGGGTTATGATTGGAAAATAGGGATTGCCTTGGTTACTTCTTTTGCTGCACGCGAAGTTTTTGTGGGCACCATGTCTACTATTTACAGTGTACAAGGAGACGGCGAACATTTAGATACTGTTCGTGAAAAAATGTTAGAAGCAAGAAACCCGGAAACTGGAGAACTTACTTTTACTTTTGCAACGGTGATGTCGCTGATGATATTTTATGCTTTTGCCATGCAATGTATGAGCACCTTTGCGGTAGTTTATCGCGAAACCAATGGCATCAAATGGCCGCTCATACAGCTTTTCACCATGACGGCAATTGCTTATTTAGCTGCATTTGCAGTATATCAATTTTTATCTTAGTCTGATTTTTTGATCAACGCATGTCTGAACAAAATGCCGAATTGCTAAAAAAATATTTACCAGCAGATGTGGCTATCACTATGTCTAAGTGGATTGATCATTTTCAAGTAGAACTAACTATTAGCAAGCCGCGTCAATCTGTGTTAGGTGATTACCGCCATCCACATGCCGGCAGAGGGCACCGCATTTCTATCAATGTAGATTTAAATCCATATGCTTTTCTGATTACTTTAATTCACGAGTTTGCACATTTGAGTAATTGGAATACTTATCGCAATAAAGTAAAAGCGCATGGCGAAGAATGGAAAACAGAATATAAAAGATTGATGAATCCATTTATTGCCAAAGGAATTTTTCCGGAGCGCATCGAAACGGCATTGCGTCGCTACATGAACAACCCTGCAGCCGCCAGTTGTACCGATATTCATTTATTAAAAGTGCTGAAAGAATTTGATCCGGTTTCTAAAACAGTATTTGTTTCGACGGTGCCAATGGGTGCGATTTTTAAAATGAAATCGGGCCGAGAGTTTCAGAAAATTGCTTTGCTACGCAAAAGATTTAAGTGTAAAGAAATTGCAACGGGAGCCATTTATTTGTTTAGTCCTGTGTCGGAAGTGTATTACGAGGGGAGCGAAAATTAATTCGCTTGGTTTTTCGGAGCGAATAGAACTAAAAATAATTATTACGAAGGGGTTGAAAATTAAAAATTAATTCGCATGTTTTATAGCGGCGATTGAACTGAAAATAATTATTACGAGTTTAGTATTAAAAAGTAGTTCTACAAATTAATTATTCTTCCGAATAAATAACTTCTACTAAAGTTTGCCCCACAGCTTTCAAAGATTTTTTACTGATGTTATTGATATTATCTTGCTGCGTGTGCCAGTGTGTCCAAAATCCAGTTAGGCTACTTTCGTCGTGGTGAATAAGATCAACCACTGGAATATTTAAAATAGTATTGATATAATAGTGATCGTCTATAATAGCTGGACTGTTTTTGTATTCGAAATGGCTCGAATAACCAGCTTTTGCAGCGGCGTTCCATACTTTCTCAACCACAGCAGGAGCGTAGGTTCTAGAGATTTCTTCTTGATGAAAAACTGCATTTTCGCCACCAACCATATCTAATAAAATACCATACATCGGTTGGTAGCCTTTGCTCGGTTGATTTTTACACCAGTATTGCGAACCTAAACAATACGAATCTTGCATGCTCGGATATTTACTGCCTTCGGGTTGTCCGTAATCTTCTGCATCAAATAAAATGATATCGACACCAATTTTTGGATTCTCAATAGAAAAAATTCTGGCCATTTCTAATAAAACGCCAACACCACTACCGCCATCGTTGGCGCCCATAATGGCTTTGTCTTGGTCTTTGCTATCTTGATCTGCAAAAGGTCTGCTATCCCAATGTGCGCAAAGTAATACGCGCTTAGGATTGCTTGGATTATAAGATGCAATAATATTTTTGATGTTTAATTTTTTACCATCGAATGCGGTCACGATGCCTTCTTGCACAAACACACTGGCCTTGTATTTTTTTAAAGTTTGCGTTAAATAATTTGCGCATGCGCTATGACCCTTGCTATTCGGCACTCTAGGGCCAAAGGCCAATTGTGCTGCTATGAATTTAAAACTACTGTCTTCCGAAAATATAGGTTTAGCTATACTTGTGTCAACAGCACTTTCGCTTGCATTTGTTTTTGTTTTTTCGGAACTACATGCATTCCAAAAAAGCAGAATGCCAATGCTTAAAGCATAAATAAAATTTTTCATGTGCTGCGGATTATTCTTCGTAAGCCCATTCGGAGCCTTCTTTACTATCTTTAATGATAATTTGATTGGCTTTGAAATTAGCACGAATCGTATCTACTAAAGCAAAATCTTTATTTGCTCTGGCTTGCTGGTAACTTTCCATCCAAGCATCAAGCATAGCAATAGGACTTGCCCCTTCCAACATTTTTGATTCAGAAATACCCAAAACATCTTCGTTGATACTTACAAAAGTTTGTACTAATTTTTCGAAGGTAGCTTGGCTAATACTATTTAATGCAAGGAGTTTAGCCTTGAATGAATTGATGCGTTTTAATAAATTATATAATGCCGCAATACTCATAGCGGTATTAAAGTCTGCGTTTAATCCATCATATACTTCTTGACATTCTTGTTGAATGGCTGCGTCTAATTCGGTATCGAGGCACACATTCGCGTCTGCTACATAAGTCAATGATTTTGCGGTGCGCAATCCATTGATCATTTTTTTCAAACCTTTTTCTGCCGCTTGTAAAGCTTCGTTCGAAAAATCTAAAGTGCTGCGGTAATGTGCTTGCAAAAAGAAAAAACGAACGGTAATAGGATGATATGCTTGCGTTAATAAGGCGTGATCTCCTGTAAAAAATTCGTTTAAGTTGATGGCATTACCCAAAGACTTACCCATTTTTTTTCCATTAATGGTCACCATATTATTGTGCATCCAATATTTTGCAGGGTTGCAA
>JBILIO010000152.1:0-4440 GCA_044349915.1 Sphingobacteriales bacterium
AAAGCATACCAGCATTGGAGGCTCGAGCATGGGTGGCCTAATTTCCTTATACGCTATTTGCGAATACCCGAATATTTTTGGTTCAGCCATGTGTTTATCTACCCATTGGCCCGGTATTTTTGAATCTGCAGACAATCCATTTCCCATTGCATTTGAAAATTATTTGACGCTTAATTTACCTCAAGCAAGCACGCATCAAATTTACTTTGATTATGGCACAGCTACTTTAGACGCCATTTACGAACCCTATCAATTGCAAATCAATCAAATTTTTCAGCGTAATGGCTACCAACCACATCAATTTAAATGTAATAAATACGATGGCGCCGAACACACTGAAAATGCTTGGAGCGCTCGATTAAACGATCCTATTTTATTCTTATTTAAAACCCATTCTCGGAATTAAATTTGTACTTTTAGGGTATGACATTAGATGCCAACCATACCGAAAAAAATGAATTGCATTTGCGCAATAAACACCGCAGCAGATATAATTTTCAACAACTTTGCTATACCTGTAAAGAATTATTGCCCCATGTTTTTACCAATAAATTTGGCGAAAAAACCATCGATTTTGCTAATCCAGCATCAGTCATCGTTTTAAATAAAGCTTTACTTAAACAATACTACGATATCCATAGCTGGGACATTCCAGCTGGTTATTTATGTCCACCTATTCCTGGCAGAGCAGACTATATCCACTATGTTGCAGACTTATTGGCTAGTTTTAATACCAATAAAATTCCTAGAGGAAAATCCATTAAAATATTAGATGTAGGTGTAGGTGCCAATTGTATATACCCTATTATTGGACTCAAAGAATACAATTGGGATTTTATTGGATCTGATATCGATTTCGAAGCCACTATTTCGGCTAAAAAAATTATAGATGCCGATAAAAAATTAAAAGGTCGCATCGATATTCGATTACAAAAAGACAAAAAATTATTTTTTGAAAATATCCTTGGCAAAGAAGAATTAATAGATGCATGTATCTGTAACCCGCCTTTTCATGCCTCTTCTAAAGAAGCAAAAGATGCTGCGAAGAAAAAATGGGAAAAATTAAAGAAAAGTGAAAGGCCCGAGAACCTCTTGAATTTTGGTGGTCAAAATAATGAACTTTGGGTAAAAGGTGGAGAAGAAACCTTTGTGAGAGAGATGGCCAAAGAAAGTCAATTGTTTGGTAAAAACTGTTTCTGGTTTACCACACTTGTCGCTAAAAAAGCAAACCTTGCCAGCATCTACAGAATGTTGCACAGTTTAAATCCGGTGGAAGTAAAAACAATTACCATGGCACAAGGGCAAAAAGAAAGCAGGATTGTTGCTTGGACATTCTTAAGCGAAACAGAACAACAAGATTGGATTCAAAAAAGATGGAAAGCAACAAAATAATTAAACTCTTAATATTATTGCTAATCATTTCTTGCCAAGCATTTGCGCAATACCAAAACGATGTGCTCGGCAATGGTTTCGAACAACAAAAAATTTTGATGCCCGACGATTACGAAGGTAAAGTGGTCATCACTTTAGTTAGAAAACAGCAGCAACAAAAAAAAGCAGTACTTTATATTCATGGTTTTTGTGATTATTTTTTTCAAGAGGAATTAGCTAAAGAATATCTCGCCAATGGTTTCGATTTTTATGCCATTGATTTGCGTAAATATGGCCGCTCTTTGCTTGATCACCAAATTCCAAATAACTGTAAAAATATAAAGGAGTATTTTGCAGATATCGATACTGCATTGGCAATTATTCAACAAGAAGGACACGATAGTATTCAAATCAATGCCCATTCTACCGGAGGACTCATCGCTTTAGCCTATGCACAAGCGCATGGTCAGAAAGCAAATAACCATTTGTATAAATTGGTTTTAAATAGCCCTTTTGTAGACATGAACCAGTCTCCTTTTAACGAAAAAATTGCGATTCCGATGGTGTCATTTTTAGGGAGATTTTTTTCGAAAATTAAAGTACCAGATGGCGTTTCTACCCTTTATGGAGAAAGCATTGCTAAGCAATATCATGGTGAATGGGATTACAATATGAATTGGAAACCTTTAGTAGCATTCGATGTAAATGCGGGTTGGCTGCATGCCATTTATCAAGCACAAAAACGCATTCAAAAAAATTATCAAATTAAACAAGCCATTTTAGTGTGTTGTTCGGATCATGCTACTTACGAAAATGTTTATTCCGAAAAATTACAAAAAGGGGATGCGGTTTTATCTGTAAACGACATTCAAGAAATTTGCGGGAAATTCAAGAGCCAAGTGAAAATTAAAATTATTCCAGGTGGTTTGCACGATTTAGCTCTTTCCGAAAAATCTATTAGATCGCTTTATTTTCAAAGTATTTTTGAATAATTAGAGAGTTATTCGGCTTATGTGAATAAATATAATCGGGATTGATAACAGATAAAAGCGATTTTTTTTTACTTTTGAATCCCGTAACGTAATAGTCTTTTTCTGACTATTGATTCACAATTTAAGCTAAAATCAATGACCAAGTATGTATTTGTTACGGGTGGTGTTACTTCTTCTTTAGGAAAAGGCATTATCTCCGCTTCTCTTGCTAAATTATTACAAGCAAGAGGCTATCGAGTAACCATTCAAAAGTTTGACCCCTATATTAATATTGATCCAGGAACTTTAAATCCTTATGAACATGGCGAATGCTATGTAACCGAAGATGGTGCAGAAACCGATCTAGACCTTGGCCATTATGAGCGTTTCTTGAATGTTCCAACTTCTCAAGCCAACAATATTACGACGGGTCGTATTTATCAAAATGTGATCAATAGAGAGCGTGAAGGACAATATTTAGGTAAAACCGTTCAAGTTATTCCTCATATTACCGATGAGATTAAAAGAAATTTTAAAATTTTAGGAGAAAGCGGCGATTACGATATCGTTATTACCGAATTAGGAGGCACTGTAGGCGACATCGAATCTTTACCATACATCGAAGCCGTTCGTCAATTTAAATGGGAATTAGGCGCTAATAATGCGATTGTGATTCACTTAACCTTAATTCCATTTTTAGCAGCTGCCGGCGAATTAAAAACTAAACCAACACAACATTCGGTTAAAATGCTGTTAGAATACGGTATACAGCCAGATATTTTGGTTTGTAGAACCGAGCACCATATCAATATGGAAATAAGGAAAAAAATCGCCTTATTCTGTAATGTAAATATCAATTCTGTGATTGAATCTATCGACGCATCGACTATTTATGATGTGCCGCTATTAATGCTAAAAGAAAATTTAGACAAAACCGTTTTATCAAAATTAAAATTAGCAGGAAATAAAGAGCCCAATTTAGATTCTTGGAAATATTTCTTAGGTAGGTTGAAAAATCCAACCAAAGATGTTCGCATTGGTTTGGTTGGTAAATATGTTGAATTACCCGATGCCTATAAATCAATCATCGAATCGTTTATTCATGCAGGTGCTAGCAACGAATGTAAAGTGAATGTAGAATACATTCATTCTGAAAACATCAATCCAAATAATGTAGCAGAAAAATTAGGTCACTTAAATGGTGTGTTAGTTGCTCCAGGCTTTGGAAACAGAGGCATTGAAGGAAAACTAGATGCCATTAAATATGTGAGAGAAAACAACATTCCATTCTTTGGTATTTGTTTAGGAATGCAATGTGCCGTGATAGAATTTGGTAGAAATGTATTGAAGTTTAAAGGTGCGCATTCTACAGAAATGGACGAAAAAACAAAGTTCCCTGTCATAGACATCATGGAGTCGCAGAAGAAAATCAAAAACAAAGGGGGCACCATGCGTTTAGGAGCTTATGCTTGCGAAATCAAGAAAAATAGCAAAGCTTTCGAAATTTATGGCAAAACTAAAATCTCCGAACGTCATCGTCACCGTTACGAATTCAACAATAAATATCTAAAACAATACAACGATGCTGGCATGATTACTTCTGGCATGAATTTGGAAAACGGTTTAGTAGAAATTATTGAATTAAAGAACCATCCGTTTTTTGTGGCGGGTCAGTTTCACCCCGAATTAAAAAGCACCGTGGCCAATCCACATCCCTTATTTGTAAAATTTGTAGCTGCAGCTGCAGATCACAAATACGGTCAAAAAATTAAAAAAAATAAATAAATAATTGATTGTCAGATAATTAAGCACCGATTTCTTTCGGTGCTTTTTTTTTACAAATTCAATGATTTAGCGTAGGTTTGCACACAGCATTACACACATAATAATGGATAGAAATACATTAACAGGCCTTTTACTAATGACAATTATATTAATTGGCTTTAGTTTTTACATGCAACCTTCGGAATCGGAATTGCAACAATTACAAAAACAAGAAGATTCTATTAAAGCAGCTAAAGTTAATAGCAGCAACACCATAGCTATCGATACCATTGCTCAAAAAAGTGATTCCAATATCGTTAAGCTAGATACTAGT
>JBILIO010000016.1:0-16294 GCA_044349915.1 Sphingobacteriales bacterium
TAACCCAGATGCGGCTTCGTATGCATGGTATATAAACAATGCAATTGATGCAAATACAACTAGAACAATGTTAGCAAGCACTGCTGGTGTATATAAAGTGGTAGTTAGAGATAGAGCTGGTCAAACAGCGGTAGACTCTATCAGCTTTACTGCTGGTGCAGCATTTACTTATAACATTGGTGTAGATACCTTAGGTTTATGTGTGGGTGGAACTAGAACATTAGATCCAGGAACTTACCCATCTTACTTATGGTCTACAGGTGCAACCACTAGAACATTAGCGGTATCTACTACAGGAATCTATTCATTAACTGTAACAAATGCAGGTGGATGTATTGCAACAGATACCTTTACTGTTGTTTCGGTAAATCCAACAACAGTTAGCTTAGGTGCTGATCAAGCAATTTGTACAAGTGCTCCATTAACTTTAGATGCTGGTAACGCTGGCGCTACTTACTTATGGTCTACTGGTGCAACAACGCAAACCATTCAAGCTAAATTTGCTGGAACTTATTCAGTAATCGTAAATACAGTTACAGGTTGTACATTAAATGACACAATTGTAATAACCAATTTACCAGCACCGTCTGTAAGCATCGGTCCAGACTTCCAATTATGTCCAGGTAGCACTTCTGTATTAGATGCAGGAAATGCTGGAAGTACATTCTTGTGGTCAACGGCTGCAACAACGCAAACGATTACTATTTCATCTGCGGGTACTTATTATGTAACCGTAACAAGTGCAAATGGATGTCAAACTAACGATACCATTGTGGTAACACCTAAAACAGCTCCAGTGGTTAGCTTAGGTGCAGATCAAAATATCTGTACAAGTGATACCGTTACTTTAGATGCGGGTAATGCAGGCGCTACTTACTTATGGTCTACGGGTGCTACTACTCAAACTATCAAAGTAAGCTTAGCAAACACTTATTCGGTGGCTGTTACCAATGTTGGTGGATGTACTACAAACGATGCGGTTGTTATTACAAACAAAGCAGTTCCTGTTTCATCATTCACTACACAAGTAGTAGATACAACCAAAGGACAACAAGTTAAATTTACTGCAGTGGCTGCAGCAGGAACAAGCTATGCTTGGAACTTCGGCGACCCAACCAGTGCTTCTAACACGTCAAGTTTATCTACGCCTACCCATTTATTCTCTGCACCAGGTAACTACACAGTAACCTTAACAGTAACAAATGTGGCTACAGGATGTAAATCAGTAACACAAACAGCAGTGTCTGTAACAGGATTGGCAAATGATTTCGCGAAAGCGTTTAAATTAGTTGCAGCACCGAATCCATTCGCTGGAAATACTAAGATTAACTATGAATTGCCAAGCAATGCAAATGTTACCTTAGAAGTATACGATATGATTGGTAGAAAAGTAAGCACAATTGCTAACGCAGCATACCAAGAGTCGGGTGTACATACTTATGATTTCTCTGCAGGTGACAATCAAAATGCAAGTGGAGTTTACATGGTTCGTTTAATAGTAGACGGTCAAGTAGCGATCTTGAGAGTGATTGATATCGCAAACAGATAATCGTTAAAAGCATAAATTGAAAAGGCGACCTAGCAATAGGTCGCCTTTTTTGTTTTTAGTAAAAAAAACTAAAATACAAGCACGAAAAAGCAAAGACTACATTAAAATGTGATAAAAGCAGCAAAATACTTGCAAATTCGAAACAGAAATAATAACTTGAACCACTATAAAAAACAGTCAGCTTATGAAAATATTTTTACAAAAAACAGCAACAATATTTGTTTTTTTATTCGCCATTTTGACAAGCAATTTTGCTCAAGCTCAATATTGTACAGCGCCGCATACTTCCTCTTCACAATGTATATCAAGTGTAGTATTCTCCACTATTAGTAATAGTACTCCTAGCACTTGTGCCTTACCCTCTTATACAAGTTATCCTGCCTCTACTTTTACGGCAACTTTAATAAAAGGCTTAACATATAATATGAATGTTGTAGTTGGTGTGGGTGGTGATAATAAAGTTTCTGTGTGGATTGATTTTAACCGTGATAATGTGTATGATGCAACAGAATGGGTTCAGGTGTATGCGGTTGGTTCAACAGGAAATATTAATATTACTATTCCAACAAATGCAGTATCGGGGCAAACCGGCATGCGTATTCGTTCTCGATTGGCTTCCTCAGCAAATGCTGCAACAGATCCATGTACCTCATTTGGTGGTGGCGAAACAGAAGATTATACCGTAACTATTATGGATAATGCGCCATGTACTACACCTCCTGTTGCAGGAACAACGGTTGCTTCGTCAACATTAGTTTGTCCAACACTTAATTTTAATTTGAGTTTAACAGGCAATACTTTTGGAACAGGTTTAACTTATCAATGGCAAACATCGGCGGATAGTTTGAGTTGGACAGATATTACAGGTGCAACCAATGTAAATGCAACCGCTGCATTAGGAACAGTTCCTGCATATTATCGTTGTAAATCTACCTGTTCATCAGTGAGTACTTATTCTGTTCCAGTAAAAGTAAGACCTAGACCACAATTAGCGGGTGGAACTTATACTTTAAATTCAAGCCTATCCAGTTCTACTTCGAATTTTATTTCTTTTGCAGATTTTATTGCTGCAGTGAATTGCGGTGTTACAGGACCAGTGGTTTTAAATGTAAAAAAAGGAACCTATGTAGGCTCATTAAACTTTTTAAATGTAAGCGGTACATCAGCTGTAAATAGTATTACCATTAATGGTGCGGGTGCTAAATTAATCGATACGTTGACTGGAACAAAACCAGATTATATTTTACAAATTAGAAACTCGAATTACATTACTATAGATAGCATGACTTTTGAAGCACATGCAAATTCTACAAAAGGCTTTGTGGTTTCTATGGGCGATTGTAATTACAATACCATTAAAAATTGTAAAATTATTGGAGACCAAACTGGAACTACTACTACTTTTGGAGGTTTAATAATTTCGGGATCTGCGACAAGCTATTCAACCGCAACAACCGCAAAATATAATAAAATATTAAACAATGATATTTCTGGAGGCTACTTGGGCTTGGTTGCATATGGTAGCACTACCGTAGCCAACATGTTGGGTAATGAAATTAAAAACAACATTATTCGAGATTATTATACTTACGGAACTTATTTATACGGACATGATAGTTTACAATTTGTAGGAAATAATATTCACCGTTTAAATAGATTGGTTACCTCAACAGGTTATGGAATATATGCTGCGGGTGCGGGTCAACAAATGTTAATCAAAGGCAATCGTATCCACGATTTATTTAATTCGCCTACAGGAACTTCTGCTTTTTATGGTATTTATTTTAGTGCTAATGATGGTACTGCAGTCAAACCCAATTTAATTATCAATAATGTATTGTATAATTTAAATACCAATGGTTCGCAATATTGTATATATAATATTGGTTCGGATTATTGCTTATATTATAACAACACTTTGTATATCGATAACCCAAGTGCAACGGCTGGTTTGGTATATGGTTTTTACCAAACAACTTTAGCAAGTGGAATTGAATTAAAGAACAATATTTTTTCAATTAGTAAAGGTGGAAGCGCTGCTAAATACGCTTTGTATTTTGGAACAGCTACCACAATTCCAGTGACTGATTACAATGATTTATATGTTAATACAAGCGTAGCGGGCACCGGTGTAAAAAACATTGCTTACCATACGGTTGCACATACAACATTAACAGCTTGGCAAGCTTATACCTCTGGAGCATACGATCAAAATAGCGTGAATGTTGAACCTTTAATTGCTGGTGCAGCGCTAGGTAATTTAAAACCCAATGCAGCGGCCTTAAACAATACGGGTGTATCATTAGCTGCGGTAACAGATGATATTTTAGGGGTGCTACGTTCGGGTACACCAGATATGGGCGCTTACGAGTTTTCACCTGCAACAGACGATGCTGCAATTACTGCAATTGTTTCTCCTAAAGGTGTATGCCCAGGCCTTGCAACCGTTTCGGTTCGTGTAAAAAATGTTGGATTAGCAACCTTGAATTCTTTAGTTCTAAATTGGTCTGTAAACAATGTGGCACAAACAGCATTAACCTATACTTCTCCAATTTTATCGGGTGCAGATACGGTAGTAACTATCGGAACATTTAATGTTACGGCCAATACCCTTTACAATTTAAAAATATATTCTACTGCTCCCAATAATGGAACAGATGCGAATCCATTAAACGATACAGTTGTTTTAAACAATTTTAGATCAGGTTTGGTTGGAACATTTTCGGTTGGTGGAACTGGCTCAGACTTTGCAAATATTACAGCAGTAGCAGATATATTAAGTGCCAATGGCGTATGTGGTCCGGTAGTATTAAATATTAACCCAAGTGCTGGTCCATATGCAGGTTTTACATTGCAAAATATTACCGGATTATCTGCAATCAATACATTAAAGGTTAATGGAAATGGAGCCGTGATTAATACCACTTCCAATGGTATCAATTTATATAAAGTAAATTATACTACCATCGATAGTTTTGTAATCAATGTAAACGGAGCTTCGGGCTTGGGAATTAACTTAAGAGAGGGAGATTATAACACCATCAAAAGAAATAAAGTGACCATTCCGCAAGATAAAATTGCGAGTACTCTCTCTGCATTTGCGATGAGTGGTAGTGCCTCATCGGCTACCACAGCCGGTCGTTTCAGGTATAATACCATCGAAAACAATGTATTTATTGGCGGATATTATTTATTGTCTATTTATGGAAATTCAACCGATTTAACTTCGGCAGTTGGAAACGTGGTACGTAATAATAAATTATTAGACACTTATATTTATTCAGCCTATGTTTTAGGAGCAGATAGTTTGGTTTTTGAAAACAACGAAATTGCGCGTCCTAATAGAACACTTAATGTGTCTACTTTCTACGGAATCTTTACCACAACGGGTACTAGAAATTTAAGTTGTCGCAACAATAAAATACACAGTCCATTTCCGGTAGGTTATACTGGTACAGCCACTTCTTATTTATTGTATTCTGCAGCAGATGCAACATTAGGTAACGAAAATATTTTTGCAAACAATGCTGTTTATAATATTGGCGGATCGGGTACGGTATATGCAATATACAATCCGGGTGCAGACGGTACTTGGTATTTTCACAACACGGTAGATATTGGTGGAACTGGAGCAGGTACGGTGTATGGCGTTTACCAATCTTCTGTCGCAACCAATTTCGTATTTAAAAATAATACCATCAACATTAATAGAACCAGTGGAACTGGCACGAGGGTTTTATTATATTATGCTGCTACTACTAGTTCAATTGTTTCAAATTATAATCACTTGAATGGTAATTCGGGTGTGACTTATGGACAATACGGAACTACCACTTATGCAAATTTAACTGCTTGGAAAACTGCAAATTCGGCAGCCTTCGATCAAAATAGTGTCGACGGCGATCCATTATTTAATTTAACAAAATTAGTGATTCCTAAAATTGGTTCACCATTGTTGGCGGCCGGAACACCTTTGCCACAAGTTACTTCAGACATTAAGGGATTTGTTAGAAGTGGTTCGAGTCCTACTATAGGCGCTTATGAGCAAGGAGGAGATTTTTCTGGACCGAGTATTAAGTTTGCACCAATATTAAATACGACGAGTACTACAAATTATACCTTAAACGCATTCGCTACCATTACCGATTCGGCTGGCGTAGATACTTCGTTTTTAAAACGTCCGCGTTTGTATTATAAAAAAGCGATAGATTCAAATACTTATGCGGGTAATACAGCGGCAAATAATGGTTGGAAATATGTAATTGCCACCAATAAAACTTCGCCATATAATTTTGTAATCGATTACAGTTTATTAAGATCGTCGGTAGTATTAAATGATCAAATTCAATATTTTGTAGTTGCGCAAGACAACACGGGTGCGGTGTCTTCAAATTCAGTTGTACAATTTGGCACAGACCCAACAAGCGTTGCGCTTACAAGCAATAATTTTCCTCTTATTGGCACAGCAGATAAATATAGAATTGGCGCAGGCGTTTCGGGCACTTTATTAGTTGGTACCGGAAAAACCTATACCAGTTTAACAAAAACGGGCGGCGTGTTCGAATATTTAAATAATAATTTATTAGCAGGCAATGTGAATATTGTGGTTACTTCTAATTTAACGGAAGATGGAGCAAATGCCTTGAATTATTTTGCAGAAACTGCAGGTAGTGGTTATAAGATTTCAATTAAATCAAATGGTGATACACTTAGAACCATTACAGGAGCTTATGCTGGAGGCTTAATCAGAATTAATGGTGCCGATAGGGTGAGTATTGATGGAAGCTACAACAACACTGGTTCTTATTTAACTTTTGACAATAACACTACAGTGTCTGGTAATTCAACTATTCAATTAATCAGTTTAGGAAATAATGCAGGTGTCGAAAACTTTACCTTAAGTAATTGTAAAATTATTGGAGGTACAGGCGCGAACGTTATTCCAATTCATATTGGTGGCTTAAGTTTGCCGTATTCAGCAGGTGAGAGCAACAAGAATATTAAAATCCTCAACAATAATATTATTAGAGGTTCTGCTGGTGTATATATAGGCGGAGCAGCAACAAGTCTATCTGATAGTGTTATTGTGTCTGGCAACACCATTGGCGGCGATGTGCTTGCAGATTATTTAAGATTATATGGTATAGTAGCAGACCAAACAATTAACAGTAGTATTAGTAATAACACTGTGAAAAACATCATCAATACTGCTGCGCAACAAGCATGGGGTATTGCAATATATGGTGGATTTAAAAATGGTGTTATTCAAAACAATAAAATAGAAAAAGTTTCATCGGGCTCGGGCGCTTTTGGTGGCCGAGGTATTGAAATTCGTACCAATAAACAAAATGAAAACATCAGCGTGATCAACAACTTTGTGGGTAACATGACGGGTGGTGGTTCTCCGAATTTAGCATCGACAGCCAATGTGGGTATCAGTATTCGTAATACTACAGGATTAAAATTGTATTATAATTCGGTGAGTTTATCGGGTAGTTTTGCACAAACAACTGGAAGTACACCAGACCTCAGTGCTGCGCTACACTTAGGTTTGGGAGCTGGCTTGCTAGATATCAGAAACAATTCATTTAACAATACCCTAGCAAACACATCGGATACTTCTTATGCTTATGCAATGTATTCGGAAGTAACCGATACTGCCTTTACTAATTTCAATTATAATAATTTTTATGTTTCGGGTGCACAAGGTAAATTGGGTTATTTGAGTACCGATTTATTAACCTTAGCCGATCTAAAATCTTTAACCAGCGCAAATGCCAATTCGATAAACAATACACCGAATCATATTTCTGCTATTAATTTACATGCTCAAGGAACTGGCTTGTATCAAAAAGGAACCAACTTGGCAGGAATTACAACAGATATTGATGGAGAGTTAAGAAGTGTAAGCACGCCTTGTATTGGAGCGGACGAATTTTTACCTCCAGCAAAAGAGCTGAAAATATTGAGTATACTATATCCTAGTGCAACAGCACTTTGTGGTATTGCTACAGATAGTATTGTTATTGCGATTCAAAATTTAGGTACTGCTACCCAAACATCTTTCACAATGGGAGCAATTATTAAAGGTGCGATCAACACTTCGGTGAGCAATACTTTTACAGGCGCTCTTTTACCAAATCAAATTGATACCATTACTATAAGAAGTTATAACACTTCTGCTGCAACAGGTGCAGCATCTATTAAAGCGTATATTAATTTATCAGGCGATGTGGATGCAACGAACGATACCACTAGCACAAATACTATTATTTATGCAGTGCCTGCTCCACCAACAGTAAGTGTTTTAAAAGCTAGCTGTGCGGGTGGAAGCGCTATTTTAAAAGCAAATTCAACTGCAAGTATACAGTGGTATAATGTGGCAACGGGCGGCACGGTTATCAGCAAAAAAGACAGTTTAATAACGCCTGCAATTACCGCTCCTACTACTTTCTACGCAGAAGCTACCACTTCTACTATGACCAAAAGTAGTTTGGGTCCGGTTAACACCGCTTTTGGTACAGGCGGTTTAACCAGCTTATATACTTATCAAGTTTTATTTACCGTAAATAATTCGGTTAGAATAGATTCCATTGCGGTATTCCCTGGTGGTTCTGGCGTAGTGGGCATTCGTATTCGTGACGGTGCTAATACTACCACGCTTCATACTTTTAACTTTACCATTACTGCGGTTTCGGGTGCAAAAGTATTTTTACCTTTAAACTTAACTTTACCTGCAGGCAATTACCGTATAGATGCCAACACTGGAACTAGCAATGTAACTTTATATAGAAATACTGCGGGTTCAAGTTATCCTTATGCTAACCCAGGAAACGATATCGTTTTAACCGGACACACTTTTACTGGCTATCCATTTTATCATTATTATTTCTACGATTGGAAAGTGAGTGTAGGACAAGCAGGATGTCCTTCTGCACGTGTACCTGTAACGGTTACACCGGTTGCACTTCCAGCTGGTTCGGGATTTGCAAAATCAACCCCTTATCAAGGAGTATATAACGCAGGAACGCTTAGCAATGTAGATGCTGCCTGTGTAAATGATACGTTAACTTATTCGTTTATTCCACCTACTGGATTTAATGCAGCAGATTTTGGTACTGCTTGGACGATAAACAATGCAAGTGTAAAAAGACTAACAGGCAATACTCCTGCTGGAGCAGTTAATATCAATGGACTTTCTGTTAGTTATGTTGCATCAACTGGCGATATAGATAGTACTTTAGTATTAACCGCATCTGTAAAAAATAACAGCACAGGGTGTGATACCATTATTCGCAGATATGTAAAAGTATATGCAAATCCGGCAATTAATTTAGGAGCAGACCTTACCATTTGTGAAGGATCTAATTATATTTTAGATGCAGCAAACCCGGGCGCTACTTACCTTTGGAGTACAGGTGCAACTACACAAACTATTGCAGTAAATACTGCCGGAACTTATACGGTTACTGTTACAACAGCAGCAGGTTGCGACCAAACAGATGCCATTGTGATTACTACCAATCCAAAACCAATCTTAAATTTAGGTGCAAATGTGAATTCGTGTGTGGGTAATACCATTACATTAGATGCCGGAAATGCAGGTGCTACTTATCTTTGGAGCAATGGTTCTGTTTCTCAAACCATACAAGTTACACTATCCGGAAATTATTCAGTAGCAGTAACTAATGCCTTAGGATGTATTTCAAGAGATACCATTAGCGTAAACTTTAATGCAACTCCAGTGGTAAATTTAGGAGCAGATAAATCAATTTGTAGCAACACGCCTACAACCTTAGATGCTGGAAACCCAGGCGCTACTTACCTTTGGAGCACAGGCGATACCACGCAAACTATTTTGGCTGCCAATGTTGGTACTTATAGTGTAACGGTAACCAATGCAAATGGATGTACTACAACAGACGAAATTATTATCACTTATAAAGCCACTCCAAGTGCAAGCATTACCACAAGTTCAATTAATTTATTGAATGTACAATTCAATGCAGTTGTTGCACCTGGTCAAACCTATAATTGGAATTTTGGTGATCCAAATAGTGTATCTAATGTTTCCTCTTTAGCAAACCCAGTGCATACTTTCTCTGCAGCGGGTCAATATTTTGTAACATTAACAGTTACCAATGTTGCTTCGAGTTGTACCGCTACCAATACCGATACTATTACGGTTCAGGCGGTTGGTATAAACAACATCAATGCGAAACATTATCAATTACAAGCAGCGCCAAATCCATTTACTGGAAGCACTAAGTTGGCATTTAATTTACCAACAGCGGCTCAAGTGAGTATGGAAGTATATGATTTATTAGGAAGAAATATTGCGACTATTATAGCAAACGAAAGTCTTGTAGCCGGCGCACACACCGTGTCGTATGTTAACGAAGACCATAGTAATGCTGCCGGAATTTACTTGGTTAAATTAACCGTAAATGGCACAACTGCTATTATCAGAATCAACGATATCGCTACTAAATAATTTAAATATTTAAAAAAAGCTCCAATAGTACTATTGGAGCTTTTTTTGTTTATGTATGAAAGATAATTTGATTATTTTTGATTTTAAACAGCTAAAACATGAGCCACAACATAGATAAAATTGATGTTTCTATTTTGCAATTATTGCAACAAGATTCTACCAGTGCCATCAAAGACATTGCGAAAGAAGTGGGCTTAAGTGCTACGCCAACCTACGAAAGAATCAAGCGTTTAGAGGCCGATGGTTATATTAAAAAGTATGTGGCCGTATTGGATGGTCAAAAGCTCGGCTTAGACATTGTAGTGTATTGTAATGTTACCTTAAAAGAACAAAACAAAGAAGCTTTGTTGGGTTTTGAAAATGCCATTGCCGCATTACCAGAAGTATTGGATGTGATTGGTTTGTCGGGTCAATACGATTATCTTATTAAAATTGTATCGCCAAATATTCAAGCGTACAACGATTTTTTATTGAACAAACTCAGCGGCATACCAAACATTGCGCAGTTTCATAGTAATATTGTATTGGGTAAAATCAAACACAATACGCCTATGCCGCTCACGCATTTAAAATAATTTATTTCTTTTTCCAGAGTTGTTGAATTTGATCGGAGCTTAAAATCTCTAGTCCAGCACTTCCGCTCTGTGCCTTTAAATACATAGCATTGGCCACCACCATGGCATCTATCGACTTGTATTTTTTGAGAGGTCCGAGCATCATTATTTCAAAAAATGGCAGCAATATTAATGCGATTTTTTCTCCTAACCTAAACTCTTTACGAAAGCCCTTTAAAAATGAAGGTTGAAAAATATAGGTACTGTTAAAGTTTAATTTTTGAATAGCCTCTTGCAGTTCTCCTTTTACTTTACTGTAAAATATTTTTGAATTTATATCTGCGCCAAGGGCACTGACTAATAAAAATTGGGAGGCACCATTTTGTTTTGCCATTTCGGCAACTTGTAGTGGATAGGTATAATCTACTTTTGTAAATGCTTCGCGCGAACCGGCTACTGCAATCGTAGTGCCTAAACAACAATAAATATCGTCTGCTTTTATTTCGGCTTGGTGCTTTTCCAGTTGGTCAAAATCGCATACAATGTTTTCTAATTTTGCGTGTGCAAAGCCAATAGGCTTGCGGCTGATAGCGATTACCCGCGCGTAAGCATTTTCGTTGAGTAAATAGCTTAAACAAAATTTCCCAACCAATCCTGTTGCCCCAATAATTAAAGCTGTTTTATTTTCCATCGAATGTTCTTTTTGCTAAGTAATAATTTTCTTTTGTAGTCATGGTTAATTTTGTTGCTTTGCTTTTATCGGTATAGCCCATTAAGTGTAAAGCCCCATGTACTAACACGCGACACATTTCTTCTGATTCGCTTACCTTAAAGGATTGCGCATTTTCTGTCACCCGATCGGTACTTAAAAAAATATCGCCAGCAATGCTATCTTTTTTTTCTGAGTGGTCAAAGGTAATGATATCGGTGAAAGTATCGTGGTGTAAATAAGTTACATTTATCTTATGCAAGTATTCATCGGAACATAAAATATAATTGAGTGCTGCAATTTTAAATCCTTCTTCGGCCGCAACAGCCTTAATCCATTGCTTTAGCTCGCTTTTTAGCTTTAATTTATAATTACTTTCTTCGTTAAAAAAATGAATGGCCATGTTGTTTATTTTGGTTGAATAATCATTATCTGATCGAAATAGGCATTGGTTTTTTCTTTATAATAAGGTTTAAAATTTGGCGGCACCGTTCTCATTAAATCAATTTCTGCAGTTTTTAATTTTTTGAATTGTTCAAATTTAATATTCGGCGGAGATATTTGTGTTTTACCCTGTGCCGCTTCTCTTGCTTGATCTTGCTCTCTTTCTTTTATTGCTTTTTCTGTTGCCAGCAATCTAGACATAATTTCTTGTTGTCTATTAATGGTTTGTTGGTTTATATTCTTGTTGTATAAATCGCTTTCGGTTTTTTCCATTTCTTTTTTTAATTGAGAAATTTCTTTTCCATTTCCACCTTGACCATTTTTATCCATTTGTTGCGATAATTGATCCATCGCATTTCGAATGGCTTGTTGTTGGGCAGCCATTTGTGCCATTTGTTGCGACATTTGCCCTTTTCCGGGCTTTTGGCCAGGTTTCATGCCATTTTTGAGTTGTTCAATTTGCTTATTTAATTCGCTTTGCATTTTAGACAATCCTTCGCCTTTGCCTTTTCCTCCCGGTTTTTTACTTGGTTTGGCGCCAGGTTTTCCTCCTTGTTTTTTGCTTTGACTTTCTTTTTGCATTTGATCTAAAATTTCGGAAAGCAATACCGCTAAATTATTAATCGATGTCATGGCATATTGTTGACGCATACTTGCTAAGCCTGTATTCCTAGCTTCTAATGCGGCAATACTTTGTAACATGTTTAAACTGGCCTTACCCGTTTCTTTATTCACGATAGATTTTATCTGCAATACTTTTTTACTTAAGGCAAATAAACTATCCTCGATCATTTTCATCTCTTCATTTAAGTTTCGCTGTGTTTTAGCCAGGCCGGTGTATTGCGGGTCGTTGATGTTTGTTTTCTTTGTATCGTTGAGTGTTTTTTCTTGGGCAAAGGAAAGCTGAACGAGGTTATCTAATATTTGTCTTAGTGCACGCATATTTAAATCAAGTTCTTCTGCCTCTCCCGCTTCTTGCTGCTTTTTCATTTTATCAGCAAGCTTTTTCATTTTGTCTGCCGCACTTTTTTGAGATTCACTTGCTTTATTCGTTTTATTATTTTCCAATTCCTCATTGGTTTTATTCAAATCATTTTCGATGTCTTTTAAATCTGCAGCTGGATTTTCCATTTCCATTTTATCTGCTAAAGCTTCATTCTTTTGCTGTAAATCCTTAAAGTCGCTTTGCAAATCTTTGAAATCTTTGTTGAGCTTTTGTTGCGCATCTTTGAGTTCCCCAATAGGCGTTTTTTTATCTTTTAATTGCTCATTTATAGCCTTTTGTTCCTCAGAAAGGGTGTTTAATCTTTCGATGTTTTCTTTCGTTTTTTGCTCCACTTCTAGCTTTTTAAACAACTCCAGCATGCGATCCATTTCTTTTGCAATTTCTTTATTGTCTAATTGCATTTTTTGAATAGACTCTTGTGTTTTTTCTTTGTTATTTTCGGCAAGCAGCTTTTCTAATTCTTTAATTAACTCTTTTGTTTTATTATCTAATAAATTTTCGAACAATTCATTGATTTGTTTTTTCTTATCAATTAATTCTTGGTCAAACTTTTTATAGTCTTTATTGATTTCGTTATTTGTTAAATTTTGATTTTGTATTTCTTTTACTTCTTCAGCTAATTTCTTTTGATTGGCAATTAATTCCGCAACTTCTTTTTTCTCTTCAAAATTGAGTTCTTTTTTATCGCGTAATTTTTCATTTATTTTTTTAGCATCTTTCTGAATTTTTTCTGCTTGTTTAATAGCCGAAGCAATTTTTTCTTTGAGTGCTTTATTGGCATCATTTTCTTCTTTACTGATGCTGGCCACACTTGGCGCTTGGTATACAAATAATTCAGATTTACTCGATTTAGGGCCATTTAAACCATCATTATCCCATACTTCGAAGTAATATTGTAATTCGTCTTCGAGCGCTAAACCCAAATCACTGGTATTGATGTGATAAAATAGCTGTTCGTTAGTTGTGCCTACTCGTATAGGAATCGTCACCGTTTTAGTAAGCTTTTCTTTATTTGTTTTAGTAATGCTATAATGAAATTCGAGTTTTGTTAAACCATAATCATCTTTTATTACGCCACTAAAAAATAAATTAGCACGGTTGCTAGAATCCTTTGCTTGACTAACTCGAATGCTTGGATATAAATCCGGAATTACCTCTATGACATAATTGATGGGCTCTGTTTCAAAAGTATTTTTATTTTTTGCTCGAATGCTATAGTTTAAATTTTTAAGGATTTGTTTTTGATAAATAGCCAGATTTTCTTTTACACTTATTTTATCGGTTTGTTGTTGGCTGGTAAATAAAATATGGTCTGCCGCTTTAGTATGAAAAGCCCATTGCAACTTACTGCCTGCGGGTATGGTTAAATTGCCAGTGTTTTTAACTGTTTCGGTGGCTTTATGTAAATAATTTGGATAGTTTACTTGTATTTCAAACTTGACTATGGCAGGATTAGGCAAAACTGTTATTTCATATGTTTCCGAATCGTATCCAAGTGCTTGGAAATAAAAGCTGCTATTTTGCCTTAGGTTTAGCAAAGTGTATTCGAATGTGCTATTTGTTTTTTTCTCTAGTTTAAAACTATTGTTATTGATTAGCACTTGAATATCTTGTGGAATTGGATCACCGCTTAATTCCAATTCGAGTTTGAGTGCATCGCCTTGTTTAACCACAAGCGATTTGTTTTTTAAATGAAATTGAAAACTCGCTGGCTTAGCATAACTTTTATTGAAATGAATTAATCGGGAGCCTCCTTGTTTGATAAAATTAGGATTGATAATTGCCGTTAGCAACAATATGCTAAAGGGAATTAAGGCATATTGTAATCGTTTTTTGTTTTGTTTAAGATCTATGGCTTTAACAAACGGAATTGGTTTTAAGCGTTCTGTTTTTTGTTGGATACTGGCTAAAATTAATTCGGTATTTTGACCGGCCTGAGCGGCTTGTTCATTAAGTTGTAAAACATTGATTAATTGATCTTTAACTTCTGAAAAATGGGCCGAAAGTATGTTTGCTGCTGCTGCATAATCTAGTGTTTTTCGCAGTCTTAGTAAATTTAAAACCGGTTGCATTAACCATTTAATAATTAAATAGAGCACCGCAAGTAAATACACTAACCACAGTATTTTTTTAATAAGCGGCGATAAGAATAAATAAAATTCTAAACTATTAATGAGTAAAAAAGAAATGAGCGTAAAACTTGCAAAATAAATACACCCTCGTATCAGTTTTTGTTGATGATACTTTTTAATAAACTCGTCGAGCTTTGCTATGAGTAGAGTATAATTATTTTTCGGATTCATTTTAATAGCCATATTTAGCTTTCCAAAGTTGCGCTAGATTTTTTCTAATCTCGTTTTCTTTTGGGTTGTTTCCTGGTTGATAAAAAACACTAGAAGCAATTTCTGTTGGTAAATATTCTTGCGCAACAAAATTCCCTTCGTATGCATGGGCGTATTGGTAAGATTTACCGTATCCAATATCTTTCATTAATTTAGTGGGTGCATTTCTCAAATCCAATGGCACCGATAGGTTGCCAGTTTCTCTAACATTAGCTAAAGCCTGGTCGATGGCTAAGTATGCACTGTTACTTTTAACACTTGTTGCCAAATAAATAACGGTTTGCGAAAGTATAATTCTGGCCTCGGGCATGCCAATGGTATTCACTGCTTGAAAACAATTATTAGCTAAAAGTAAGGCATTAGGATTAGCATTACCAATATCTTCTGAGGCTAAAATAATTAAACGCCTAGCAATAAACAATGGATCTTCTCCTCCTTCAATCATTCGTGCCAACCAATATACACTTGCATTAGGGTCGCTGCCTCGAATAGATTTGATGAGTGCAGAAACAATATCGTAATGTTGTTCACCGGCTTTATCGTAAAGCGCAATATTTTGCTGCACAATCGCCATTACATTTTCGTTGGTAATGACGATATCTTTTGTTGAAATTGCTTGTACAACAAGTTCAAAAACATTTAATAATTTTCTGCCATCGCCGCCCGAAAGCCTTAATAAGGCTTCATGTTCGGCTATTTCAATATTTTTTGTTCGCAGGATTTCGTCTTCTTTAATAGCAATGCCGAGTAATTCAATTAACTCTTCTTTAGAAAGATTTTTTAAAATATAAACTTGACATCTTGATAAGAGCGCAGAGATGACTTCGAACGAAGGGTTTTCGGTTGTGGCGCCCACAAGGGTAACAACTCCTTTTTCTACTGCGCCCAATAAAGAGTCTTGTTGTGATTTACTAAATCGATGAATTTCGTCGATAAATAAAATAGGATTTGCTGCGCCAAAAAAACTTTGACTTTTAGCTTTTTCAATTACTTCTCTAATATCTTTTACGCCAGAATTAATGGCACTCAATGCATAAAACGGACGCTTGAGTTGTTGCGAAATAATATGTGCTAAAGTTGTTTTTCCTACACCGGGTGGCCCCCAAAATATCATAGAGGGAATTGTGCCAGATTCAATAGCATTGCGCAATACAGCCCCCTTTCCAACCAAATGGGATTGCCCAATATAGTGGTCT
>JBILIO010000153.1:0-4272 GCA_044349915.1 Sphingobacteriales bacterium
CTGCTTGTACGGTACCTCTTACGCTTGCAATCGCTTTGGCTTTTATTTGCTGATAAACATCGGCAGGTAATACTTGATCTCCTGAAACACCTAGCAGCATTAAACCTAAGCCGTTATTTCCATTAGGCAATTCGCCTTGATAAAGTGGTCTTGGAATGGCTAATTTTTGATAAATGGCATCGATTTTAGCCTCAACCTCTTTTTCTAATCCATTTGCTTTGATATAAATCTCGCATTGCTGATCAATCGCTGCATTCATGAAAAAGCCAAGCAACATAGGTGCTGGGCCGTTGATTGTCATCGATACCGAAGTACTCGGCGAACATAAATCAAATCCTGAATATAATTTTTTAGCATCATCTATGGTGGCAATACTTACACCTGCATTACCAATTTTTCCATAAATATCTGGTCTAACATGTGGATCCTCTCCATATAATGTTACCGAGTCGAATGCGGTAGAAAGCCTATGTGCAGGCTGTCCTAACGAAACGTAATGAAATCTTTTATTGGTTCTTTCGGGTCCACCTTCGCCAGCAAACATTCTAGTTGGATCTTCTCCATCTCTTTTCAATGGGAATACACCCGCTGCATATGGAAATTCGCCTGGCACATTTTCTGTCAACAACCAATTCAACACATCGCCCCATGCCTCATACCTTGGTAAAGAAATTTTAGGGATTTGTAGTTTTGATAAACTCTCGTAAAAAAGTGGTTGTTTAATTTCTTTGCCGCGTACCTCGTAACTAAAAAATTCGGCTTTGTATTTTTGTAAAGTGGCTGGCCATTCGTTGAGTAAGCGTTTGCAATCAAAATGCAATTGTTCGCTTAATTGCTCGAATCTTTGTTCGAGTGGCGCAGTAGCAATGGTATTGTTTTTAGTTTCGTTTAAAAGTGTAATGGTGCCTCTTAATTGAAACATATTTTGCGCAATTTTTACTTGCTCATTTACCCACAAATGGTAGGCTGCGTTGGCTTCTGCAATTTCGGCTAAGTACCTTGTTCTATCGGGCGGAATGATATAAATCTTTTCTGATTTGGCTGCCGATAAAGGTAATTTTGAATTAAATTCAATACCAGTTTTAGTACTGATGGTATGAATCAAAGCAGAATACAAAGCATTCATACCTGGATCGTTGAATTGAGAAGCCATGGTACCAAAAACAGGCACGGCATCGTCTGCCAAATCAAATTGCTGATGATTTCTTTTGTATTGTTTTTTAACATCACGAAGTGCATCTAAAGCCCCACGTTTATCAAATTTATTGATGGCAACTACATCTGCAAAATCAAGCATGTCGATTTTTTCTAATTGTGTAGCGGCGCCAAAGTCTGGTGTCATTACATACAAAGAAACATCGCAATGTTCGGTAATTTCTGTATCCGATTGTCCAATACCCGAAGTCTCTACAATGATTAAATCGTAGGCTGCAGCTTTACAAATATCAATCGCTTCTTGCACATATTTAGACAGCGCCAAGTTGGCTTGTCTAGTCGCTAAAGAGCGCATATATACTCTTGGATTGTTAATCGAATTCATGCGAATACGATCGCCTAATAATGCGCCACCTGTTTTTCTTTTAGAAGGATCGACAGAAATAATGGCAATTGATTTATCTTCAAAGTCAATTAAATAGCGCCTTACAAGCTCATCTACCAAAGATGACTTTCCCGCACCTCCGGTGCCAGTAATACCTAATACCGGTATTTTTTTACCATTAATTAATTGCTGAATTTCTTTTAAAAAATGTTCGGCATTTGCTGGAAAGTTTTCGGCAACGGTAATTGCATGGGCAATTTTGGCCGCTTCTTTATTTTGAATTACTTCAATGCTACCATCAATTTGATTCCTGGTTAAAAAATCACATTGTTGCATCATATCGTTGATCATGCCTTGCAAGCCCATTTTTCTACCATCGTCTGGAGAATAAATTTTAGCAATGCCATAATTTTGTAATTCTTTAATTTCGGTAGGCAAAATTACGCCTCCTCCACCTGCAAATATTTTAATATGTCCGGCGCCTTTTTCTTTTAGCAAATCGAACATATAACGAAAATATTCGTTGTGTCCGCCTTGATAAGATGTCATGGCAATTCCTTGTACGTCTTCTTGAATAGCACAGTTTACCACTTCTTCTACAGAACGATTATGCCCAAGATGAATTACTTCTGCACCAGATGATTGTAAAATACGGCGCATAATATTGATGGTTGCATCGTGCCCGTCAAATAACGAAGCGGCCGTTACAAATCGAATCGTATTTTTAGGTTTATAAACTGCTATTGTTTCCATAGGTGGATATTCGGTATAGGCTGCAAATTAAGAAAAAATCTGCCTAATTTTGGCCTTTAAGGCTATTTAATCCATTAATCGCAGCATTTTCCCTAAATTTAGGATTGAATAGAAAAATTAAAATGCTTGATAATCAAGATGTTAATTTTAATATTGTATTTTTTTAGAAATTGATGCAACCTTTAACTGCCTTTAACCATCTTATAAGTAATGACGCCAAAACAAGAAGATAAATTAACAGAATTCAGGTTAATTGAAGGGTGTGTAAAAGGAGATAGGCGTTCGCAAGAATTAATATATCAGTTATTTGCTAAAAAAATGTTTGGTATATGTTTGCGTTATACAAATAATGAATTTGAAGCACAAGAAGTTTTGCAACTGGGTTTTATAAAATTGTTTGATAAAATGAAGGCCTTTAAAAACGAAGGCTCATTCGAAGGTTACCTCAGAAAAATAATGGTCAATACCGCCATCGAATATTTTAGAAAAAAAGAAAGAGGTTTATCTTTTCTTGAATTAGCAAGTGCCAGTTCGGAAAGTTTACCAAGTAACCCAACGGCTGTTTTTGAACAAAAAGATTTAATAAAATTAATACAAGGTTTAGCACCCGGATTTAGAATGGTATTTAATTTGTTTGCAATAGAAGGTTATTCGCATCAAGAAATCGCACAACAATTAGGCATATCAGAAGGTACATCTAAATCACAATTGGCTAGGGCCAGAATAATATTACAAGAACGCTTAAAAAAGCTAGAAACATTAAGTCATGAGCCAATCAGGTAAAAATAAAATTGATCAATTATTCGAGGAGTCACTGCGCGACTATACTGCTGCAGTGGAGCCGGAAGTGTGGTCAAAAATTGACCAGCAATTAAATAATAAATCAAGAAAGAATATTTACTTTAAGTATGCTGCTGCAGTGGCAATCCTTATCGGGTTTGTTTTAGTTTTTCAGTTTAATAATATTTTTAATCCAACCGAAAATGAAAACCTGGCTATAGTTGAACAACCTAGTATAGCGACTGAAACTCCAAATTCAATTTCAGTACAAACACCGATAACTACTAAAATTCAAAAGTTAAGCGATCCAAGAATTGCGGGAGTGGTAGAAGTAAAATCTAAGGCAAATAAATCCATTAAGGCAAGTAAAAAATCAATCATCGATCTTCAGCCTAAATCACCTATTAGAACCAATGCAGAAATTCAAGCAATAGAATTATTGAAGCAATTAGAGGTGCAACAAGCACAGCAAGAAAAACCTACAGAAGAAGAATCAAAACCTGTAGTGCCGATTAAAATAACCGCTCAACCAAGCAATGTGGCGAGTCATACAGGTGGTAAAAAAGAAATTAATTCGGTTTTTGGGATAGCAGCTTATATTGCTCAAAAGATATTTGGTAATTCGAAACTAGAGTTAATTGCCATTAATAACACGCCCGATGGCGCTAGAAAATTATCCCTAAATTTGGGTATTGTAAAAGTGAATCAAATAAAAAATAATAAATAATATGAAAAAAATAAGTTCAAGCATCTTGATGGTGATTGCCTGCGTAGGAATTTCTTTTGCGCAACAAAAAACAGTTATTATTAAATCGGATGCGCTAGTTGCTCCGGCTGCACCTGTTGCACCTGTTGCACCACCCGCAATGGTTACACCTCCCGTTCCGCCCGTACCTCCAGCAGTTGTTGCAGGACCTGCTAAGCAAGTAAAAATGATTCGTATCGAAAAAAATAGAGACGGTTCGAACGCACCTGAAACAATAATGATCCAATCGGATTCATTAATTGGTGCAGGCAAGCAAGTAAAAATGATTCGCATCGAAAAAAATAACAGAATGGAGGGAGGTGCTCCTTCGCAAATGACTATCACCATTGATTCTACCGTTGATGGTAAAAGACAAGTGAAAATCATTCGCATGGAGAAAAACGGCGACCGTAAAATGCGTGCTGGTAAAAGAATGCGTCGTAATGATGCAAAT
>JBILIO010000154.1:0-4260 GCA_044349915.1 Sphingobacteriales bacterium
ACCAAGTACCTTCTTACGAATATTGGGTAGCCAAAGGCTTTATTTTATTAGCCGATACCTATCACCAATTGGGCAACGATTTTCAAGCCAAGTCTACGCTTCAATCTATTATAGACGAATACGACGGAAAAGATGAAATTGCAGAAGAAGCCAAAAGTAAATTAGCTAGTTTTTTAATTACCAAATAAAAACGCAAGAGAGATATGAAAAACATCCATAAAAATATATGCTTGGTTGCCATTAGTTTGCTTGGCCATTCGGCTTTTGCTCAAAAAAATGTATCCGAACAAGTAAATGTGGTGCGTTCTTACAAACCCATTTTAGCCGAAGCTTTAAGAATCAATACCAATCCCGAAATAAAAACAGATTTGGTAGAAATTGCACCTTTAACTTATCAAACTTTAATTTTTGGATTAGATAGCTTAACTAAAACCAGCGCTATTGAAGCCGAAAAAATGAAATCGGAAAGCATCACTAAAATTTATCCGGTTTATTTAAGAATGGCAGGAGGAAACTACGCCAGTAGTTTAGTGGATTTATATTGGAATAATTTACGCTCTAAAGATATACAAACTGGTTTTGCTTATAACCACCGTGCAGCAAGCAACAGCAAGGTAGCGAACATGAAAAACAGCAGCAACGATTTAAGTACTTGGGTTAAAAAAATGAATACCAGTAATACCCTTAGCGCGGCTTTAAATTACAATAGAGCGGTGAATCATTTTTATGGATACGACCACAAAATCTTTGATTATAACAAAGATACCACCAGGCAACAATATGATGTGATTAGTTTACAAACCAGCTTGGTAAGTAATATTCAAAATACGGCTAAATTAAAATACGATGTGTTTTTTAATGCTTATAGTTTAAACGATGCTTATACTGTTAAAGAAAATAGAATAATTACCGGCGGGAATTTTAGCTACGATGTATATGATTTTAAAGTAGGCTTAGATGCCTCGCAAACGGAATCGAATGCGATGACTAGCAAAAATAATTTAATAGAGTTTAGCCCAAGCGTTAGTTTAAAAGAAGGCAATGGTACTTTAACCATTGGTTTAATTTCTTTTTTAGAGTCGGGTAATCAAAGTTCTTTTCATGCTTATCCAAATGTAAAATACAGTTACGACTGGAAACCCGCATCTTTAGTAGCTTATGCCGGCATCAACGGAAAAATGCATAAAAATGCTTTAAATAATTTTGCCATCGAAAATCCTTTTATTGGAAAAGTAGCGATCGAAAATAGCAACGAAAAATTAAATTTATATGTTGGTGCAAGAGGTAGCATTGGTACCAAAACTGCTTATCTATTAAATGCGAATTTGAAACAAACCGAAAACGATGCGTATTTTGTAGTTGACAATAGCGACATGCGTAAATACACGATTATTTACGATGGAAAAAATGCAAGCTCTTTTCATTTGTCGGCAGAAGTTACGCACCAAAGCAATAGTAAATTAAGGTTGTTTGGAAAATTAGGTATTCACTCTTACCAAACCGATACGATTCGCGAAGCCTATCATAAACCAACCTACGAAATAAATGCAGGCGCAACTTATGCTATTGCAGATAAATTTAGATTACAAATGGACTTGCTTTCGTTTTCGAGTATGAAAACAACCGACTACCAATTGGGCGGTATTCAAAGCATTGCAGGTGGTACAGATTTAAATTTATCCATAGATTATAAATATTCTAAAATAATTTCGGTGTTTACGCAGTTCAATAATATTTTAAATTACCAAAGAGCGCGTTACCTTTATTACAATAGCTATGGCTTTCAAGCCATGCTAGGTTTAAGCTTTAATTTTTAACAAATGACGATGCAAAAAATAGCCCTTGCCATTAGCCATTTGCTAAAACAATCGGATAGCTTGGAAATACCAGGCTTTGGTTGTTTGAGCAAACTAGCGCAGCATGCTAATTTTTCTGCAAATAAAGATTTATTAAATGCCGGCAAACTAATCCTCGTTTTTGATAAAAACGAAAACAGTAAAGATTTTCAATTAGCCGAGCAATTGGCCAAGCAAGAAAATATTTCTATTCAAGAAGCACAAAATTTGCTTACAGAAACGGTGAACGAATGGAAAATTTTAATCGATAAAGGCGAAAGTATTGAACTCGAAAATATTGGGAGCATAAAAGCTGAACACGATATTTGGAAATTAACACCCATTGCCGAAAGTGCTTTAGATGAAGAGTCTTACGGCTTTAGCCCGATTAAACTTCCTACGCATAAATCAGCAAACGAAAATTTATCGGCCGAAACTATTTCGGAAATAAATGAAGTTGCAAATGAGGAAGCAAATGATTCGGACAATCACCTTTCCCCAATTGTTATTTGGAAAGATCGCTTGCTAGCAAAAATAAAAACTTGGAACTGGCGCAACATCAGCATTGCCAGCGTAGTGTTTTTAATTGCCTATACTTTTTTATTCGTGATTTCTAGACCGAGTATTTTTTCGAAACAAAAAACAATTAGCAATACCACAACGGAGCTAAAGTTAAAAGACACAATGCCAAACAAAACGGCCAGCCTAGATAGTTTAAATAATCCGACAGCAGACACCCTTATTCCTATTGCACAAATTGTAAAAAATAATACGGCATTTAAAAAGCAATCGCAAAACACTCCAGCATTCGATCCAATCGAAGATGCCGAGGTTGACGAAGATATGGTAGATACCGAAACGCCAACAAACTACGATTCGCTCGAAACCAGCGCTGTCGATACCAACGGCAATGCAAATCCAATAAAAATTTGGACACCAAAGAAATATCAGCTCGTTGCTGGCGTTTATAAGAGTAAAGTACAAGCCCAAAACATGGAGCTTAATTTAAATTACACCGGCTTTGAAGCCAAATTAATTAAAATTAAAAATGGCTATCGTGTTATTATAGGCGATTATGAAACTATGAAAGAAGCAAAAGAAAATTTATCTTTAGCAAACCAAATAAATCCGATTTTTTACATCCATATTCAATAATCTCATCAACATGACCTTATTACAAATAACAGAAACCATTGGCGCAGACACTGTCAAACAAGTAGTGCAAGCAGTTCAAGCCCTTCCAGAAGTGGCAAAAGCGGTTGTTCCAGAACAATTAAATTTATTGGCGCTAATTTTAAAAGGTGGATGGGTAATGTATCCTATTGCGGCATTATCTATCATGGGCTTTTATATTTTCTTTGAAAGATATTTCACTTTAAGAAAAGCCAATAAAGACGAGTCGAATTTACTTTTTCAAGTAAGAGAGTTTATTAAACAAGGTGATTTAAGCACAGCTTTAACCGTATGTAAACAATCGAATACGCCTATTAGCAGAATGTTGCAAAAAGGTTTATTAAGAATTGGTAAGCCCATTAAAGAGATTGAAGGGGCAATTGAAAATGTTGGCAAATTAGAAGTAGCTAAATTAGAACGCAACATTAGTATTTTGGGCATCATAGCAGGTATTGCACCTATGCTTGGTTTCGTAGGTACGATATCTGGTGTAATTAAAATTTTCTACAACATTTCATTATCAGACAATATCAGTATTGGCTTAATTGCGGGAGGTTTATACGAAAAAATGATTACCTCTGCAGCTGGTTTAATTATTGGTATTCTAGCTTATATCGGTCACCATATTTTAAATTTAATGGTCGATAAAATTATTTTAAAATTAGAAACCGAGTCGATTGATTTTATCGATTTATTAGAAGAACCTAGCAAATAATGAATTTAAGACGAAGACATAAAATCACCCCAGAGGTAAGTGCTTCCTCTATGAGTGACATCATGTTTTTTTTGATGCTGTTTTTCTTGATTGCTTCTTCGGTAGTGAATCCAAATGTGATTAAACTATTACTTCCAAAAGCAGCAAGTGGACAATCGGTAGCCAAAAAAACCATCAGCGTTTCTATCACCAAAGATTTACAATATTACGTTGAAAAAAAGCTAGTACCTGCCGATCAAATAGAAGCTTTATTAAACAGTTATATTCAAAATCAAACTGAATTAACCGTGATACTCTATGTAGACCAAACAGTAGCGATACAAGACATTGTAAACGTAATGGACATTTCTAATAAGTTAAAAGTTAAACTCGTTTTAGCCACCGATCCTAAATGATTTTAGGCTAAAATAATTTCGATATGCAACAAGAATCACAAAATAGCAAAGCAATTATTAGTACACTGGTATTACATGCCATGGTATTGGGTGCTTGTTATTTCATTTTTATTGCGGGACAAATTCCAACCGAAACCATCGA
>JBILIO010000155.1:0-4130 GCA_044349915.1 Sphingobacteriales bacterium
ATCTATTGCAGCACTAGCACAGAATTTGCTAATCAAAATTAAAAGTAAAATGCTGTAGTATTTTTTGCTCATTTTAATTTATGCAAGAGCGATTAATTTTTTAATGATAGTGGTCATCTTTGGTTCTGCCTTTTGCGCAATTGCAATAATTTCGGCTAAAGAAACTGGCTTTAATATTTCTGGGAATCCTTCGTCTGTAATAACTGAAATCGCAAAGACTGGAATTTGCATATGATTGGCTACGATTACTTCTGGCACAGTAGACATTCCTACTACATCGGCACCAATTAATCTTAAAAATTTATATTCTGCTTTAGTTTCTAAATTTGGTCCATTCACACTTACATAAACACCCGAATGCATGGTAATATTTTCTTGCTTGGCAATGGCCATTGCTTTACTATTCATCTCTAAGTCGTATGGAGCGCTCATGTCTGGAAATCTTGGGCCAAAGCTATCGTAATTTCTGCCCCTCAATGGATTATCGTTTTGCAAATTAATATGATCTTCAATCACCATTAAATCACCTTTTTTATATGCTGGATTCAAGCAACCCGAAGCATTTGAAATAATAATTTTTTGAATGCCCAATAATTTCATCACCCTTACCGGAAAGGTAATTTCTTTCATCGAATAACCTTCGTAATAATGAAAACGGCCGTTCATTGCGACAATGTTTTTGCCCGCCAAGGTTCCGAAAATCAATTTGCCTGTATGAAATTCCACCGTTGCAATCGGAAAGTCCGGAATCATCGAATACAGCAACTCATATTTAACTTCCATTTCTTGCACCAAACCGCCAAGGCCAGTGCCTAAAATTATACCAATTTCGGGTTCAAAATCGCCGATGATTCGTTGGATGTATTCTGTAGTGTTTTTAACTTGCGCTAACATATTTTAGAATTAATTGATCAAATTTTACTTTGTCTTGTTCGTGTATTTCTGCCTCAATAGGAATATAAAAAATCGGCAAGCCTGCTAATATGCTTATATGCTTCGAGTATTTTAAACGCATCGCATCTTTTTCTGTTGTAAATATAATTTTATTGGCTGCGTTAATTTCTGCAAATGCTTTTTTTATTTTTTCGAAATCTTTTTTAGAAAACTCGTGGTGATCTGGAAAAGAAAATGGGATAATATTTTTATAGTTTTTAGCCGAAATGTGATTCAAGAATAGTGCAGGATTGGCAATACCTGTTAAGGCTAAAACCGCTGTATTTGTTGTCGCTAAGGCCGCATCAAAGGCGGTTTTTTCGCTATTCAATGGCAATGGATTACTGTAATTCAAATAAGAAAAAAACAAGTGCTGCTTTGGATTAATTTTAAAAGCAGACTGCAACCTTCTTCTTTCCATCGGTGAAAATAATTTAGGTGTTTTAGTAATTAAAATAATATCTGCTCTGTCTTTTGCAGAAATTGGTTCGCGCATATTTCCCATTGGCAATAACCAGCCTTTTTGAAACAAAGTGTTATAATCAAATAATAAAATCGATAAACCTAGTTTTACTTTTCTATGCTGAAATGCATCATCTAATAAAACCACCTGCGCATCGTTTACTAAATGCTCCATCCCTAATTGTCTGTTTTCAGAAACAACTACATTAACTAATGGAAACTTTTGTTTGAATTGGGTAGGCTCGTCGCCAATTTCAATTGGACTAGAAAATTCAGTTGCTTGAATAAACCCTTTTGTTTTTCTCCCATAACCCCTACTTAAGGTGGACACTTTAAAGCTTGGAGATAACAATCGAATAAGGTATTCTATGGTAGGGCTTTTGCCAGCACCGCCTACCACTAAATTACCAACACCAATGGTAGGTATTGCATATTTTTTGGAAGATAAAAAACCAATATCATATAGCTTATTCCTACACCACACCACTAAGTAATAAAGCAGGGTAAAAGGAAAAGTGCTATATCTCAAAAAATTCATAAATCTAAGGTACTAAAAAAGGCTTGTTAATTCTTGATGCAACGAATCGAATAACCCCTGGACTTCAGAAAATTATTACGACCCATGGCTGATTCATCATAATAAATATAACGATACCATGCCTTTGAAATTGTATTAGAATTGTTTGTAGCGGTCCACCAATAACCAATATTGCCTTCGTTGCTAAAGATGCCGTCTTCTAGTCGATAACCCCCAGGCATTGCGTTGAAGCCTGTTTTATTTCTTAAAGCTGGATAGTCTATATTGCCTACTGCGCCTACCACTACCGAGCTAGACCAATAAACTTTTGATGCTAAAGATTTTGCAAAATCATTACTGGTTTTGCTTGAGTTGTAATTATAACTATTTGCTCTTAAATAATTTTCTAACGCAGACCAATCCGAATCGCTTGGAATTCTCCATCCCTTAGGCGCTAATTTTCCGGAGCTAATGGCATACCAATTATACATGGCACCATATTTTTTTTTAAAAACCACAGAATCATTATTGTACCAACAATAGCCTGGCGTTTTTAAATTTTTCCAATCAATGTTTGAAGTGACCATTGGAATTGGCTTGCCATCATTATACTTGGTGGTGCGTAAATTTTCTGCCATCCAAGTTTGTGTGCCAATTTTTACGGTAACATATTCTACCCCGTCGGTGTCTTTTAATTTTGAAAATGGCTCAGACGCTTCTATATCTATTAATTGAGGTTTTTCGCAGGCAATAAATATGCTCAAAAATAGACAAAAAAACATAGGAAAGAATAAATGAAGCCTCTTTTTCATTATCAAAATTATACAAATTAGCGTTCGCAATTAGGCGAATTTTTAAAAATTCAAAAAGCTAAATTATAAAAAAATGCTCGGCATCTTTCTAAGCTGTCTTAAATTCAAAAAAAATAAGCCAAAAACTACGCTAATACACCTAATATACCGATTTTTAGCTTGTATAAAACCCTTAGAATGGGTATGTTTGTTTAAAACAACTATACTATGTCAAACGGATTTTTTGTGGTTCCAAAACCAGTAAACGAACCTATCTATAATTATGCTCCTGGCAGTCCAGAAAGAGCCGCTTTAAAAAAAGCAATCGAACAAGCACGTGCTACGCAAGTAGATATTCCAATGTACATTGGTGGACAAGAAGTTCGCAGTGGTAACAAAGAAACCATTACGCCTCCTCATGATCACCAACATGTATTAGGCCACTTTCATAAAGGAGAAGCAAAACATGTGAGCCAAGCAATTGATGCTGCATTAAAAGCAAAAAAAGCTTGGGCTGCATTAGCCTGGGAACAACGCGCTGCCATATTTTTAAAAGCAGCCGATTTAATTGCCGGACCCTACAGATATAAATTAAACGCAGCCACTATGTTGGGGCAATCTAAAAATGCATTTCAAGCAGAGATAGACGCGGCTTGCGAAATCATCGATTTTTTAAGATACAATGTGGCGTATATGTCTGAAATTTATGGACAACAAGTTGGCTCTGGAAAGGGCATGTGGAACCGCATTGAGCAAAGACCTCTCGAAGGCTTTGTGTTTGCATTAACGCCGTTCAACTTTACAGCCATTGCAGGAAACTTACCCACTTCTGCAGCCATGATGGGAAACGTAGTGGTATGGAAGCCTTCGAATACTCAAATTTATTCTGCCAATGTTTTAATGGAAATTTTTAAAGAAGCAGGTGTACCCGATGGCGTAATAAATTTAGTTTATGTTTCTGGTCCACAAGCAGGCGAAGTAATTTTTAAACATCCAGATTTTGCAGGCATTCACTTTACCGGTTCAACTGCTGTTTTTCAAGATATTTGGAAAAGTATTGGAAATAATATTCATCAATACAAAACCTATCCTCGCATTGTAGGCGAAACAGGCGGTAAAGATTTTATTGTAGTACACGAATCGGCAGATGTAGCTGCAGCCAGTGTAGCCATTATGCGTGGGGCATTTGAATACCAAGGACAAAAATGTTCTGCGGCATCTCGCGTGTATATTTCTAGTAAAGTTTGGCCTGCCATTAAAGAAAGAATTCAACACGATATGGCTACTTTTAAAATGGGTGGTACAGAAAATTTTGAAAACTTTATCAACGCGGTGATCGACGAAAAATCTTTCAATAAATTAGCATCTTATATCGATGCAGCAAAACAAGATAAAAGTGTAGAAATTATTGCTGGCGGAAACTACGA
>JBILIO010000156.1:0-4121 GCA_044349915.1 Sphingobacteriales bacterium
GCATAAACACTTACAAAGCCATTGGGATGGGTAACGTATATAGAATTTCCAAATCCAACTGCTTGTATTCTTACTCTGGAAACATAGCCGTCTGCAACAGCAAATACAGGCAAACCTTCTACCGAATTTGTTCTAATATCTATACCAGAATGTAAATGATTCGGACGCATTTCTGCAAATGTGCCAGATAGGTATAATGGAATATTTAGCGGAGACCTAAAATAATTTCTAGGGTAAATTTTTTCGACACTAGTTGATGCAACGGTCCTGCTATTTTCTGAAGTAAAATTGCTGAGCAAAAAAAACGTAACAATTAAGGAAACGAAAAACTTAACATTAAAGGGAATTATTTTTTTTACTTTCATCATTTATTTCACAGGTACACTCAGCATTTTACGATCGCTAATATAGCCTTCTAATAAATCGCCAATATTAAT
This sequence comes from Sphingobacteriales bacterium, assembly GCA_044349915.1. Lineage (GTDB taxonomy): Bacteria > Bacteroidota > Bacteroidia > Sphingobacteriales > Sphingobacteriaceae > CAIKLP01. The sequence goes on from JBILIO010000156.1 coordinate 438, forward strand.
TTTCCCAACACCTGCAGGTGTTCCAGTGAAAATCAAATCGCCTTTTTTTAAGGTAAATCTTTGAGATACATAACTAATAATATCGTCAAAAGAAAAAATCATATCTGCAGAATTGCCATTTTGTACAACTATTTGATTTTGTTTTAAACTAAATTGGATTGCGTTTAAATCCGGAATTTCATTTATTGGAATAAACTCTCCAATGGGTGCCGAATGATCAAATGCTTTTGCAATTTCCCAAGGGAGTCCTTTTTCTTTACATTTTTGTTGCAGATCTCTTGCAGTAAAATCAATACCTAAGCCAATAGCTTCGATATAATTTCTTGCAAATTTACTAGCAATGTGTTTGCCTTCTTTTCCGATTTTGATAATTAATTCAACTTCATAATGAATGTCGTTCGAAAAATCTGGATGATAAAAAGCCTTGCCTTCTTTGAGTAAAGCCGTGTCTGGTTTTAAAAAAACAACGGGCTCGGTTGGAATAGGGTTGTTTAACTCTTTTGCGTGTTCTTGGTAGTTTCTGCCTATTGCAATGATTTTCATTTTTTCAATTCGCTTTCTGCGAAGATATTAATTCCATTGCAGCAGATTCAAATAAATAAGCAAAAATCGGGAAGGTATTTTTAAGATTTGTGGAAAACTGTTTTTTATTGAAATGCAATTCGTTTGATGACGACTTCGTTTCCGGCATTAATTTTTATAAAATACAAGCCTTTAGCAAGTTTGATGGGCAGGTTAAAATTCCTTTTAAACTCACCGGCAGCAACGCTTTCGTTAAACAATGAAAAAGGTTCATTCCCTAAAATGTCGGTCATTTTAATGTTCAGCAAAGTTTGTTTGGAAATAGTAAAGCTGATCTCTATTTTATCTTCTGAAAAATTGGGAACGATATGAATGGTATTTTGAATGCTACTATTCGTTGCCGTACTGCTGTTATCTCGCAATGTTTGTGCGCATAAATTGTAGCCAGAAAGGCTGAGTACAAGAAAGCAGTATAATATGCGGATATTCATTTTAGCAAATATACTAGTTATCTAGAAAGGCATCCCTATTTGCTAGGGTTATTTCCTAAATATCAAGGATTTAATGGGATTTATTTTGTCAATTTCATTTCAAATCATACATTTGACTTCCTATTCAATAACGGTGAATCATAAAGCAACCAATAAATTATCTGCCGCTGGCATTTTAATAACCCTAGGTATCATTTTTGGTGATATCGGAACTTCTCCTTTGTACGTATTAAAAGCAATTATTGGAGAAGGAAATCAAATACAGTCATCTGTAATTTATGGAGGAATTTCCTGTATTTTTTGGACACTTACTTTGCAAACTACTATTAAGTATGTGATCATCACTTTAAGAGCAGACAACAAAGGTGAGGGTGGTATTTTCTCATTATATACTTTAGTAAGAAGAAAAGCCAAGTGGCTCATTATTCCAGCAGTAATTGGTGGTTGTACTTTGTTGGCAGATGGAATTATTACCCCGCCAATTTCTGTTTCATCGGCAATAGAAGGCTTAAGAATTTTATATCCAGATATTGCAACGGTGCCCATTGTCATGTTAATTATTACCGGTATATTTTTCTTACAGCAATTCGGTACAGACATTGTAGGTAAAGCCTTTGGTCCAATTATGTTTATTTGGTTTGCCATGTTGGGCATACTTGGTTTGAGCCAATTAATCATGCATCCTGCAATTTTAAATGCAATCAATCCAACATTTGCCTATCAATTGTTAGCGAATCATCCTGGTGGATTTTGGATATTGGGTTCTGTATTTTTATGTACCACTGGAGCCGAAGCATTGTATTCAGATTTAGGACATTGCGGAAAAGATAATATCCGGATTAGTTGGACCTTTGTTAAAATTACTTTGTTATTAAATTATTTTGGACAAGGAGCTTGGTTGTTAACGCAAGATGGAACGCATTTAGAAAGCAATCCGTTTTATACTATTATGCCAGATTGGTTTATTATTTATGGAATTGGTATTGCCACCATTGCCACCATTATTGCGAGTCAAGCTTTAATTAGTGGATCCTTTACTTTAATTTCAGAGGCAGTTCGATTAAATATTTGGCCAAAAGTGAAGATCAATTATCCGACAGAAACCAAAGGGCAACTCTATGTGCCAAGTATTAATTGGTTACTATGGATAGGCTGTTTAATGGTGGTCATGTATTTTAAAGAGTCTACGAATATGGAGGCGGCATACGGTTTGTCTATTACACTTACCATGTTAATGACAACCATCTTGTTGATGATTTATTTATACAGCATTGGCACATCGCTATGGATTATTGGTGTATTGACCTTAGTTTATGCAAGTATCGAGCTCTCCTTCTTAGTAGCTAATTTAAGTAAGTTTGGACATGGAGGTTGGGTAACATTAGTGATAGGCTTTGCATTGTTCATTATTATGTGGTCTTGGATTCGTGCTAGAAAAATAAAAAATAGGTATATAAAATATGCGGAGTTAGACGATTACACAGAACTTTTAAAAGAATTAAGCGAAGACACTACCGTTCCCAAATACGCTTCGCAATTAGTTTATTTAAGTGGGTCTAACTTTACTTCCGAAATAGAGTCAAAAATTATGTATTCTATTTTTCAGAAGCAACCAAAGCGCGCAGATATGTATTGGTTTGTACACGTTGACGTGCAAGACGAGCCTTATACTTCGGAATATAAAGTAATTGAGCTCGTACCCGGACATACTATTCGCATTGAGTTTAAGCTAGGCTTTAGGGTAGAGCAGAAAATTAATGTGTTGTTTAGAAAGGTAGTAGAAGATTTAGTAAAAAACGGAGAAGTAGATATCACCAGTCAATATGAATCTTTGCATAAACACAAATTACCTGGCGACTTTAGGTTTATTGTATTAGAGCAAAAACTATCTGCGGATAATTCTTTACCATTGCACGAAAAAATATTCATGCAAATATATTTTATCTTGAAAAAATTAAGCTTATCAGAAGAAAAAGGCTTTGGCCTCGACCTCAGTTTTGTGACAGTCGAAACAGTACCGCTATTAGTATCGCCAGTTAAAAATTGCAAACTCACAAGGATTCAATAATTTAATATAAGCATAAAAAAAGCCATCTTTATCGATGGCTTTTTTTGTTTACTGAATATTTAATTTGCTTTTCTTTCGGCTATAGCTGAAATAAATAACAAGGCCTATGAGCAACCAAATACCAAAACCAATCCAGTTAGAAATGCCTAATTCGGACATCATATAAAGGCAGCAAACAAGCCCTAGTAAAGGGATTAAAGAGTAGTTGTGTTTAAAGCTTAAATAGGAAAGCAATAGACAACTCAAAAGAAAAATCCAGAGTGGAATTTTATGTTTAAATAATTCCCAACCAGATGCAGTGTATACATCTGCGCTAATGCTTGTTGTTTTTAATAGCTCAATATATTTTTCGCTTGATAAAGATGACAAATAGGTTACCGCATCGTATTTTGCACTGGCAAAACCACTGGCGTCTTGTAACGCAAGTTGCTTTTGAAGCCCGCTAATGCTAGCGGTGTCTAAACTCGTAATGAGTTCTGTTGGGCTAATTATTTTTGATTCATTTTTAATAAAAGAAAGGGTGTTTTCTTTTTGGTAAATATATAAATAGGTAAACCCGATAATTAATACACTGCTGAAAATATATTTTGAATTGAGGTAAGG
>JBILIO010000157.1:0-4118 GCA_044349915.1 Sphingobacteriales bacterium
AAGCACAAAATACATGTATTTTTTCTACCGAATTTGCCTTGAGAATGATGGGCGACATTCAAAAGTATTTTATTGATCAACAGGTAAGGAATTTTTATTCTGTTTCTATTTCGGGATACCATATTGCCGAAGCTGGCGCAAATCCTATATCTCAGCTTGCCTTCACTTTAAGTAATGGTTTTACATTTGTAGAATATTATTTAAGTAGAGGAATGAAAATTGATGATTTTGCACCCAACCTTTCTTTCTTCTTTTCAAATGGAATTGATCCAGAGTATGCAGTAATTGGAAGAGTTGCTAGAAGAATTTGGGCTAAAGCCATTAAATACAAATACAAAGGAAACGATCGTTCGCAAAAACTTAAATACCATATCCAAACATCGGGTAGGTCTTTACATGCACAAGAAATAGATTTCAACGATATCAGAACTACCTTGCAAGCATTGTATGCGATATACGATAACTGTAATTCTTTACACACAAATGCTTACGACGAAGCCATTACAACTCCTACAGAAGAATCTGTAAGACGTGCAATGGCTATTCAATTAATTATAAATCGAGAATTAGGATTAGCGAAAAACGAAAATCCTTTACAAGGTGCCTTTATTATAGAAGAGCTAACCGACTTAGTAGAAGCGGCTGTTTTAGAAGAGTTCAAAAGAATTTCGGATAGAGGTGGTGTGCTAGGTGCAATGGAAACCATGTATCAAAGAAGTAAAATTCAAGAAGAATCTTTGTATTACGAAACACTCAAGCACAACGGAGAATTTCCAATTGTAGGGGTAAATACCTTTTTAAATAAAAATGGATCTCCAACCATTGTTCCTTCAGAAGTTATTCGTGCAACCGAAGCAGAAAAACAATTTCAAATTAATGCCTTGGAGCAATTTCATCTGAGAAACGCTAGTAAAAAAGAGGAATTATTGAAAAATCTACAAACACAAGCCATCAGTAATGGTAATATTTTCGAATCCTTAATGGAAGTCAGTAAATATTGTTCAATTGGACAAATTTCAAATGCGCTTTACGCAGTTGGCGGGCAATACAGAAGAAATATGTAAATAAAAAAAGCGTCAAATTTGACGCTTTTTTTATTTACATTCTACTATTGCTGTGCGAGCAGGTATTTGCACATTTGCAAATCCACTTTTTTCCAATGCAGTTTTTAAAAATAATTGCGCGTCTAAATCTCCATGCACTAAAAATATTTGCTTTACTTTTGATGAGTCTTGACAAGCAACAAATTTTAAAAGTTCTGCGTAATCTGCATGCGCACTATAAGAACTTATGATTGCTACTTTTGCATTAACCTTAAATTTTTTATGGTAAATTTCTACTTCCTTTGCTCCATTCAAAAGCCTCGCGCCTAAAGTGTTTTCGGCACAATAGCCCACAATTAAAATTGTGTTGGCAGCATTTTCAATGTTGTTTACTAAATGGTGTTTAATTCTACCAGCTTCCATCATTCCTGAAGCTGCAATAATAATACAAGGTGTTGTTAATTCATTTATTTCTTTTGATTCTTGAACACTTTGCACATACTTTAAATTACTAAAGCCAAAAGGATCTTCGTCTTGATGCATGTAATCTCTAATCTCTTGGTTGAAATATTCGGGATGATTGCGCATGATTTTGGTCGCATTGGTGGCCAATGGACTATCCACAAAAACCTTAATCGAAGGCAGTTTTCCTGCTGTTTTCAAGCGATCCAGCGTATAAACAATCTCCTGTGTACGACCCAAACTAAAAGCAGGGATAATTAAATTACCTCTGTTCTTTACACAAGTTTCTTGAATTATTTCTACTAATTTTGCTTCCGCATCTATGGTGTCATCGTGCAATCGGTTTCCATAAGTTGCTTCTAATAAAATATAATCTGCTTGAGGAAATTTGGAAGGCGCTTTCATGATACGGTCGTTGTATCGACCCACATCTCCTGAATAAAACACAGTTGTTTCTTTATGTTGATCCTTGATAAATAAAGTGATACAAGCACTACCCAATATGTGTCCCGCATCGGTAAACAAACAATCCACTTCATTTGTAATTTGACTGCGTTTATCCATTGGGACAATTTGAATCTGAGCAAAGGTGCGCTCCACGTCTTCTATAGTATATAACGCTTGATGCTTTTTATCGGTAGTTCTTTTTTTATTTTTGCTATTTGCTTCAGATTCTTGAATTTTAGCAGAATCGCTCAACATGATTCTTAAAATATCGGCCGTGCCGGCTGTCATTAAAATTGGTCCTTTAAACCCTTGTTTTACTAAATTTGGAATATTTCCAGAATGATCAATATGTGCATGTGATAAAATTAAATAATCGATTAATGCCGGTTTAAAATCAAAGTGTTGGTTTTGATTTTCTGCAGCTTCTGAATCGTCTTGTATCAAACCACAATCCATTAGAATAGCTAATCCAGAAGGGGTCGTTAATAAATGTTTGCTGCCCGTAACTGTTTGTGCGGCACCAAAAAACTGAATTTTAGTTTTTTTCTCCATCTGAATTTAAATTATACAGACAATATAATGTTTATATTAGCCTAAACGATGAAAAAAAACGATATATATATCACCAACTCAGAAGGAGAAGCTATTAAATTTTCGGAAGAGCGATTACGTACCTCTTTAATGAAAGCCGGTGCCAGTCTTTTTTTAGCCAATGAAATTACCGAAGATATTAAACGCGCATTAAAATCGGGATTGCCTAAATATCAGATTTTCCAGACTGCTTTTAAACTTTTAAAAAAGAAAGAAAAACTAAGCGCTGCTCGGTATAAACTCAAGCAAGGAATACTAGAACTTGGTCCCTCTGGCTTTGCTTTCGAACATTTTATTGGCGAATTATTTCGCGCACAAGGATATCATGTTAAAGTTGGGCAATTTGTTGAAGGTAAGTGTGTTTCACATGAAATAGATGTAATTGCTACCAATGAACTTGAAACCGTGATCGTGGAATGCAAATACCATAACAGATTAGATTTAAGATGCGACGTAAAAGTGCCTTTATATATCCACTCTCGATTCAATGATATTCGTAATAATGGCGTTTATAAAGAGTTTAAGGGCTGGATTTTTACCAATACCTCTTTTTCGGATGATGCCAGAGCATATGCAAACTGCAGCGGGATAGAAATAATGGATTGGAATTCTGAAAAGAAACGCAACCTAAAAGACCTCATCTATACACATGAACTTTTTCCTATTACTTGCTTACTTAGTATTACAAAAGAAGAAAAAACAATGTTTTTAAACCAAAACATAGTATTGGTTAAGCAATTACAAAAAGAACCGGCGCTATTGGAAAGAAACATTCGAAATTCCAACAGAATAAAAAATATTCTGTCGGAAATGAATCAATTATGTAAATAATTTAAGCAGTAATCCAGCTAAACTTATATTGTAATTCTGGGGTTTTCATGCGTTGTGCAATACGCGTTAACCTATCTGGTAAAGCCATTAAGTAATCTCTGGCCTTTTCACCCGAATCGGTTAAATCGGATAAGCTATCTACTTTCCACTCTTCAATTAAATCTACTAAGATTTGAATATAATCTGCTGAAGTATAAATGCCTAATCTTTGGGCTGCATCAGAAAAATGATCGAAAGTTTCGCCCATTTTTACGCCTGCTTCTCTTAAAAAATGCGCAGGCATCACAATTTTATTTCTCATCATCACTTCAAAAGCAACCAGCATTTCGCTCGTATCCACTTCTAAAATTTTACTGACAAATGTTTTATACGCTTTGGCATGTCTGGCCTCGTCTGCTGCAATAACCGCACACATTTTAGCCAGCGTTGGATCGCCATTGGCCTTTGCTAATGAAGCAACGCGTCTGTGCGAAATATTGGTAGCTGTTTCTTGAAAAGAAGTATAAATAAAATTTCTGTATGGGTCGGTTCCTGTTCCAATTTCCATTCCGTCTGCTAATAAATATTGCGTAGAAATTTCTAATTGTTTCATATTTACCCTACCCGATAGGTATAAGTATTTGTTTAATAAATCACCATGACGGTTTTCTTCGGCAGTCCAATAACGCAACCATTTATTCCATCCGCCATTGTGTTCTTTAGAAACACCTGAAATTTGAGAAAGCCAAGTTTCGTATGTAGGCA
>JBILIO010000158.1:0-4111 GCA_044349915.1 Sphingobacteriales bacterium
GACAAAAATTTCTGGCACTATTCAAAATGATATTTTAAAAGAATACGCCGCACGCGGCACTTATATTTATCCGCCAAAAGCTTCTATGCGTTTGATTACAGACATTTTTGAATTTTGTAGCAAAGAGGTTCCAAAATGGAATACGATTTCTATTTCTGGCTATCATATAAGAGAAGCTGGATCTACTGCGGTGCAAGAATTAGCTTTTACTTTGGCCAACGGAAAATCTTATTTACAAGCAGCCATGGATAAAGGTTTAGCCATCGATATTTTTGCTAAGCGTTTATCTTTCTTTTTTAATTGTCACAATAATTTTTTCGAAGAAATTGCCAAGTTTAGAGCTGCGCGTAGGATGTGGGCAAAAATTACTTCCGATTTAGGGGCGAAAGATCCGCGTGCAATGCAATTGCGTTTTCATACACAAACTGGTGGTTCTACGCTAACTGCGCAACAACCGATGAATAATATTGTGCGGGTAACGAATCAAGCGATGGCGGCTGTATTAGGAGGCACACAATCATTACACACTAATGGTTACGACGAAGCCCTTGCATTGCCTTCCGAGGCTGCTGCGAAAATTGCTTTGCGTACCCAACAAATAATTGCCTACGAATCGGGTGTAACTGATACGGTAGATCCATTAGCTGGTTCTTATTTTGTAGAAGAATTAACCGATACCATGGAGCAAGAAGCTTGGAAATACATCGAAAAAATTGATGCCATGGGTGGTTCGGTGCAAGCCATAGAAGAAGGTTATATTCAAAAAGAAATTGCCGATGCAGCTTATGTTTATCAAAAAGAAATGGAAGCGGGCGAAAGCATTTTAGTGGGCGTGAATAAATTTACACAAGAAAAAGAAGCTTTCGAATCTTTATTTACGGTAAACGATAGTATTCGCATTCAGCAAATCGAAAAATTAGTACGATTGCGCGCAAATAGAGACAACGCAAAGGTTTCGGCTATACTAGCTAATTTAAAAATTGCTGCAAATAGTAATGAAAACTTAATGCCAATTATTATCGAAGCAGTCGAAAATTTAGCCACCTTAGGAGAAATTGCAGATACCTTAAGAAGTGTATTTGGCGAATATTAATTTTTTAAGAAATGATTCAACAAAAAAAAATTGCATTATTTATAGCGGTGCTTTTTTTAACTGCATGTAGCAAGCAGTTAGTTTTAAAGCAAACTAATATTTCGCAAATCAATGTTGCCGCTAAGGTACAACCCGATCAAGCTATACTAGATTTTTATGCGCCCTTTAAAAATTCCTTAGACTCGCAAATGAATCGCGTTGTGGGTACTAGTGCCATTGCCTTAGCTAAAAATAGTCCAGATAATAATTTAAGTATTTTCTTTGCCGATGCAGTTGCTTCATCTTGTAAGCAGCGTAATGCAGTTTTTGATTTTGCATTTCCAACAACCAATGGTGGCATTCGCAATTCGATGCCCCAAGGAGACTGGACTTTACGCAATATATATGAGCTCATGCCATTCGAAAATGAATGTGTATTGCTCACTATTTCAGGAAAAAAAATAAATAGTTTAGTCGATTTTATCATTGCAAAAGGAGGCCAACCACTTGCCGGGATTACCATTCAAGCAATTGCTCCTGCTGCGCCAATTGTTAAAATCAATGGATTAGCAGTCGATACCAATCGTAATTATATAGTGCTTACTTCCGATTATTTGGCCAATGGGGGCGATGGAATTATAGCATTTACAAAACCCATCAACAAAGCGAGCCTTCATTATAAAATTCGAGATGCCATTTTAGATTATGTGCAATCGCAAAAACTTTTAGGTAAAACCATTAATCCAAACATCGATGGAAGAATTAGCATCAAGTAGTAGAAGATCGTTTATTAAAACATTATCGGCATCGGCTGCACTTTTAGCAATCGGCGCTAATCCTTTAGCTGCAGCAGCCAAAGAACGAATCACTAAGCTGACCATTTTGCACACCAACGATGTACACAGTCGAATAGAACCTTTTCCAGAAGATGGTTCTAGAAATGCAGGTTTAGGTGGTGTAGCAAGACGCGCTTCGCTTATAAAGCAAATTAGAGCAGAAGAAGAGCAGGTACTATTATTAGATGCAGGCGATATTTTTCAAGGAACCCCTTATTTTAATTTATATGGAGGCGAACTCGAGATTAAACTCATGTCTAAATTAGGTTATGATGCCGCAACCATGGGTAACCACGATTTTGATGCCGGTATAGATGGTTTTGATAAACAATTAAAACATGCCAATTTTCCTTTTTTGATTGCGAATTATGATTTCAGCGGAACGGTGTTAGAAGGTAAAACGCAGCCTTTCAAGGTGTTTCAAAAAGGAGCACTCAAAATAGGCGTGTTTGGTTTAGGCATTGCACTCGAAGGTTTAGTGGAAGTAAGCAATTATGGTCAAGTTAAATACCTCGACCCCATTCCAGTAGCGAATCAAATTGCCAATCAATTAAAGCAGGAGCAGCAATGTGATTTAGTGATCTGTCTTTCTCATTTAGGCTATTCATATAAAGACAATAAAGTCTCAGACAAGGTCTTATCCGATCAAACAAGTGGCATCGACCTAATTATAGGTGCACATACCCATACCTTCATGACGGCGCCCGAAATACGCAAAAACAAGCAAGGAGAAGAGGTAAGGATATTTCAGGTAGGTTTTGCAGGGATAAATTTGGGCCGAATAGACTATTATTTTGAAAAAGGGCGCAAGAAAAAGCAAGCTATTGGGCTTGCGATGCGAATAGACCAACAATTGACCGACGATTTTGAGATTGCTTAGCTTTTTGAAATAAATAAATTCATTTTCAGCGACTTATATTTTGTTTTAAAATCATTTTTACCAGCTTTGATTTTAGAAATATTTAGCAGAAATTCGATTAGTTTTTGATTGTCAATCAATTATAGGTGGTATCTCGAAAAGCCTTAACTATAAAGGCTTTCACCAATTACGAAAAAATACTCGAAAAAAATAATTTTAATTTTTTTTTATTTTTTTTTCGGCGAAAAACGCCTTCTTGCTAGTTCAAATCAACTTTGGAAAAAACAAATTTTTTTTTTATTTTTTTGTTAAGAAATAAATGCAAATATTCGTAAACCCAAATGAGAAATACTATTTCGATGGGCTTTTCACAACAACAATATTTGAAGAATAGAAATGATAGAAACTAGCACAGCAGTATGGGAGAATTGTCTTAAGATTATCAAAGACAACGTGCCGACACAAAGCTTTAAGACTTGGTTTGAACCAATTAAAGCTTTAAAATTAGATGGATCCGTGCTTACCATCCAAGTACCTAGTTTGTTTTTCTACGAATGGTTAGAAGAACACTATGTAAATTTATTGCGTAAAACAATTAAACACGAATTGGGAGCAGACGCTCGTTTAGAATACAACATTGTAGTAGATAACGCTACCGCAAATTCTAAAGCTCAAACAATTAATATTCCAGCATCTCCAAATGGAGAGTTGAAAAACCCTTCGGTGCCCATTCCGGTAACCGTACCTTCTTCTATCCGTAATCCTTTCGTGATTCCTGGATTAAAGAAAATAAACATTGACAGTCAATTAAATTCAAAATATTCATTCGATAATTTTGTTGAAGGAGATTGCAATCGTTTAGCGCGCTCTGCGGGCTTTGCAGTTGCAAACAAGCCAGGAGGCACTTCTTTTAATCCTTTAATGATATACGGCCCTACTGGCTTAGGCAAGACCCATTTAGTACATGCCATTGGTGGTGCTATTAAAGATCGTTTTCCTGAAAAACAAGTATTGTATGTAAACGCAGAAAAATTTACACAACAATTTGTGGAGTCGATGAAAAACAATACCATCAACGATTTTAAAAACTTCTATCAATTAATAGATGTTTTAATTTTAGATGATGTTCACAATTTTGCAGGAAAAGAAAAAACACAAGATATTTTCTTCCATATTTTTAACGAGTTACATCAAACCAATAAACAAATTGTTTTAACTTCAGATAAACCACCTAAAGATTTAATCGGAGTAGAAGATCGTTTATTGTCTCGTTTCAAATGGGGTTTAACAGCAGATTTGCAAATTCCAGATTTCGAAACTAGAATGGCCATTCTTTACAAGAAG
>JBILIO010000224.1:0-4106 GCA_044349915.1 Sphingobacteriales bacterium
AATTGTAAACGATAGTGTAGGCTTTACCGGAACTGGATTAGATGTGCAGTATACTATTGCTGCTGGGCCATACGAAATTGATTCTGCAGCAGAAGCTACTGTTGCCTTTGCTTTTATTGCTGGCGATAGTTTAGCAGACTTGCAAGCAAGTGCGCAAGCAGCTCAAGCAAAATACAATCAGCTTGCAGTGGTTTCTTCTGTTGGCAACAATCCTTCAATGGCGCTAATCATGAGCCTTTCACCTAATCCAGCAAATCAACAATTTGTATTGGCCTTAAATTTTGCGAAGCCATGTGTAGCTAATGTAATTATTAGAGATCAATTAGGAAGAGTGATTCAGCAATTGCATAATCAACATTGGAATGCAGGTAAAACGCAACAAACAATTAATGTTGCAGGATTTAATCCTGGTATTTACTTTGTAACTATGCAAGCAGAAGGTGCAAATATCACCCAAAAGCTTATTGTTTATTAGACATATAAACAAACCTATCATACAAAAAAAGGCTCGAACATTGTTCGAGCCTTTTTTATGATGTATAAATTACAATGATTAGTTTTTAACTACTCTTGCAACTTTTTCATTTACTTTCACTAAATAAATTCCATTTGTGAAATTTGCTAAGTCAATTGTTCCGTTTGCAGAAACATTTTGTGTAGCAATTAATTTTCCTTCAATAGAATAAATTTTTGCGATGTTAATTTCATTCACATTTAAACCTTTTATCGTAACTGTGTTTGCAGTAGGATTAGGATATACATTTAAGCTAACCGCGCTAGTGTTATTAATGCCTACAGCAGGTTTGCTGAAGTAAACATTGTCTAGGTAACAGATACCTGCACCAGTAGGTGCTCCAGCAAAAATAAGTTGAGCGATATGCGATTTGTTCGTTAAGTTAGTAAAGTCAGTTAATGGAATATTAAGACTTACCCATCCGTTTTGTGTTGGAGTTAAAGTTACTTCATGCTCTGTATCATCACCACCACCGTAAGCAGCATCTGCACCAAAGTCTACCAATTTAATTTTTAAAGTAGTCATGTTTGGTGTCCATACATCTAAGTTGAAATGAGACATAGCAGAAGCATTGATTAAATTAGCTCCTGTAGTTTCAATACCTACGTAATCTAATGCCGAATATTTTTTTACATCATCGCCTGCTACTTGCATTTCAGTTAAGGTTGCATTTGACCATGCAGTTCTCCAAGTATCTACACCAACATTGGTATAAGCATTACTGAACATAGAAATTACGTTTGCTGCTAATGCAGTAGGCGTAGGTGCTGCAGTAGTAGGCTCCAAAATAGTAGCTGGTTTGCTGAAGTAAACATTGTCAATAAATACAGTTCCTGTTCCTGCTGGATTACCAGAGAAAATTAATTGTGCAATGTGACCTGTGGTAGTTAAACCAACAAAATCTGCCATTGGAATATCATAGCTATTCCATCCTGCAATAATTGGAGTGAAAGATAATTCATGTTCTTTATCATCACCACCACCAAAAGCAGCATCGGCACCAAAGTCAACTAATTTAACTCTGAATGTTGTCATGTTAGGTGTCCAAGCAGCAACATGGAATTTAGTCATGCTAGCTGCATTGATCAAATTAGCACCAGTAGTTTCTATACCAACATAGTTTAAATCAGTATATTTTTTGGTATCGTCGCCAGCAATTTGAACATCTGTTAATGTTGCTGCAGACCATCCAGTTCTCCAAGTATCAACGCCCACATTGGTATAAGCATTACTAAACATAGAAATTACATCCGCTGCTAATGCAGTAGGAGTAGGAGCCGCAGTAGTTGGCTCTGTTGCTACAATAGCAGGCTTACTGAAATATACATTATCAATATATACAGTTCCAGCAGCAGTTGGCAAACCAGAGAATATTAATTGTGCAATATGTGCAGTTGTAGTTAAATTAGTAAAGTCAGATAAATTAATATCAAAGCTATTCCAAGCATTTTGCGTTGGTGTTAAAACAACTTCATGGTCTTTATCATCACCACCACCAAAAGCACCATCGGCACCAAAGTCAACTAATTTTACTCTAAATGCTGTCATGTTTGGCGTATAAGCATTCACATGGAATTTAGTCATAGCAGATGCATTGATCATGTTTGCTCCAGTAGTTTCAATGCCTACATAGTCTAAAGAAGAATATTTTTTAGTATCGTTACCCGCAATTTGAATGTCGGTTAAAGTAGCTGCAGACCATGAAGTTCTCCATGTATCCACACCCACATTAGTATAAGCATTGCTAAACATAGAAATTACATCTGCTGCTGCTGCAGTAGGTGTTGGCGCTGCAGTAGTTGGATCTGAAGAAACAGAACCAGCACTAAAAGTAATGTTGTCTACATAAGTAATGTTGTCTGTAGTTCTTGCTTGAAAGTCTGGGAAAATAATAATTTGATCATTTGTTTCGCCAACTTTACCGGCAAAATTAAATGTCAATTCTTCCCATTGGTTAGTGACTGTGTTAGCAACTTTTATTTCACCAGTTGATCCGCCACTTGGTGTAGCAAATTTAATTCCAACATCAGAAAGCACAGATTTGTATACCATCATTTTAACTACGCAATTTGATGCAGATAAAGTGAAAGAACCAATACCAGCTCCATGCGAGCTTTCGTAACCTGCCCAAGGCTGACCAGCTGCAGTAGCTGTAAATTTACAAACAGTAGCTGAACTGTTTATACCAGTTGTGCTTGGGTTTGCAACCATGGTAATAGCAGGATTTACCGTGCCATTTTCAAAGGTTGTCCATGTCCATGCGTTACCAAAAGCACCTGTTTCAAAGGTGATGGGCGCATTTTGAGAAAATGCCATACTTGATAGCATCATCAAAAATAAAAAGGAGATTTTTTTCATAATTGTTTTTTTAAGTTATTCTTTGTTTTTTTTAATTGGGTAAGTATTGAAAGTTTTTAATGATAATTTCGTGTGTCAAGCCGTTTTTGGGTGCTGCTCCATTTAATAACCAAAAATTAAATCTAAGATTGGTAGAATCGCCAGGTGTCGGAATTACCATTGGATCCGAAATCCTACTGCCTTCTATTTTTTTTCGGCTAATATTATTTTTTGTAAATACATGGTGTGAAATTTGTTGTGCGCCAAAAATACTTTCTCCAACATAACTTTTCCAAACAATACTGTCTGGCGTCCATTGCATAGTATAAGTACAAGTACTCGCATTATATTTAGTTGGAATAAAGGGTTTGTGCGTGCGTTCTGCGTAAGGTGCAGGATTACTAAAAATAACTGGCTGTACGCTATACGTTACGGGCAAAGTATCGTTTGCATCTCCCCATTTTGCAAATTCAATATCTACTTCCGAATTGCCAGCTTTTTGAAAAGAGTAGTCATCCCAAGTAAAAAAACCAAACACCGTCATGGGGTCAAAATTCCTAATGTCTGTTTCACAAGTCATTTGATAAGTACCATAGCCAAATCTTTTGGTACTGATAATTTCGCTGCATTGCCAAAATCCATTTTTTTGTTGAATTTTTAAATGCAATTTATTTTGATTGTCTACCCATGCAGCGGTGCTATCTCCTAAAAATCGATTCGGTCCTGGACCAACAGGTGCTAATCTGTTTTTATAATTAAAATAATAGCCCGAAAAATACAAATCGCCTTTCTCTTCATATAAGTTTGTAGGCGCAGATTGTTCGCAGCCATAACCTAGCACAACTAAAGCAATTAAACTTATAAGCGTATATTTTTTAATTAACATAAATTCTTTTTGTTTCGTTTTGTATTATTAAATCAAATTCTCCAGCTTCTGTTACTCTTTTTAATTGCTTGTTGATAAATGATAAATCATTTTTATGAATTTGGAAAGTAATTGTTTGTTGCTCGCCTGCTTTTAATTCGATTTTTTTAAATCCCAATAGTTTTTTTACAGATGGTGTTATCGAAGCAACTAAATCTGCATAATAAATTTGCACTACTTCTTTGCCTTTCATTTCACTGTTGTTTTTTACCACTACACTTACTTCAATCGAATCGTTATTGTTCAACGTGTTTTTAGAGACCGCCATACCGCTATAGTTAAAGTTGCTATAACTCATTCCAAAACCAAAGTCAAATGCTGGGCTGTAGC
>JBILIO010000159.1:0-4095 GCA_044349915.1 Sphingobacteriales bacterium
ACTCTTTAAATACCTGCTGCATATAAGCCCTACCTTTTTGTAAATTAGTTTCTGGGGGTATTTCGGGCTTACTATTAAATATTATTTTGTTGTTGATGTTATCTTGCACAACAGTCTGATTCGTATTTACCCAACCAAATCCATTGTCGAAACTATAAAAAGCAAAAGGAATCGATTGCGGGTTCAGTAAATCTTTAGACCATTTGAATTGATCATGCTTGATGTTTAATTGGCTTAGTAAGGTTGCTGCTAAATCTGTTTGTGAGCCAAGTAAGTGTATTCTTTTTCCTCTATATGCTGGATTAATTACTTCACCAGTAAAAATCAAGGGGATCCTAAATTTCCTATAATCGAAAGCGGTACTATATTCTTTTGGTAAACGATGCCCATGATCGGCAACAAAAACAAACAAGGTATTTTCATACCACTTTTCTTTTTTAGCAGCTTCCATAAAATGCTGAATGCATTGATCGGTATAATTAGCCGATTTTCTGAAAAGTTGGGGTAAGTCATTTCCCTTAAAGCTAGAAGCAATAGGCACTTCAAATGGTTCGTGAGAACTTAGGGTAAGTGTAATAGCAAAAAAAGGTTGCTGCTTATTTTTTAATTCGGTGTTTAATTTATCGAATAAATAACCATCGTGTGCACCCCATTTAGAATTCATTTGATTGGATTCAAAATTATTTTTATCAATAATTTGATGGATACCACTTGCAAGCAAATAAGATTTAAAATTAGCGAATTCGGATTCGCCACCATAAATAAAAAATGGTTGATAACCATTGTTAATCATAGCTTGTGGCATGGAGGGTAATTTTTCAAATTTATCGGGTTGGTGAATAATAGATCGAACAGCTTGAGAGGGAAAGCCACTAAGTAGTGCCACCAAGCCCTTATCGGTGCGATCTCCTGACGCATAAATAGAATCAAATGCAACACCCTCATTTGCGAGTTTGCTCAGGTAGGGGCTCACATTTGCTTCGCCGCCAAAACTACCCACCACATCAGATGTAAAGCTTTCTAAAATAACTAATACAACATTTGGTTTGTGCTGAGTTAAAATATTTTCGCTGTTTTTGTCTTCAGTACTTGGATATAATTCTGCTAATGTTGAGGTAGCCAAGCTATCAGAAACAAATTGATAGGGGTTTTTACTATTGAGATTGTTTTGAAGCATGGAAGAGAGTAAATTCCAATCGGTATTTACTGTTGCATGGTTATAGCTTGAATTATTAGAAAAATAAGCGGCACTTTGATTAATAGGCGCTAATTGTAATCCACCTCTTAAACATAATATCATTAAAAAAGTGCCCGAGGGAATGGTAATTAAATATAACCAGTTAAAACTTAGGTTTTCAAAAGGTGCCGATACATATTTTTTATAAAGCCAAAGTAGGCCAAAAAGCTGAATCGAAAACAAGCTTAATCCTACAAATAATGGCGAAGAGGCACTAGAAGCAAGGGCTTCAGAAGGGGAATGAATTAAAAAATCAATAGCTCTGTTGTTAATTTTTGTTCCCCATTCGGTATAAATATGCAAATCTATTGTATGAATGATATTACTTAAAACAATAAATATATAATTGATCCTAACATATAAAAACTGAAAAATCGAATTGGTTTTTGGGATCAGTATAGTGATAAAAAATAAAACAAGGGGAATAGCAATAAAATAAGCGGTCATGGAAATGTCTAAAGGAAGACTAAACCAAAATATTTTTCCAAAATCATTCCAATTCAAGTCCTGATTTTTAACAATATGGTATAACACAAAAACAATTCGGTGCAGTAAAAAACTGAATAACCAAAACAAAAATAAGTTGAAAAAATTGCGAATCGCTTGTCTCATATTTCCTCCAAAAATTGTTTAAAGATAATAAAAAATTTATCAGGGAAGCGGGATACACTTATAGCCATTATCGTAAGTGGAATAGTATTTATTTGAATTTAAATAGCTAGTATTCAGTGTTTTGTTGCTAATAATTTGAATTGCATTTTCCTTTATTCCTTTTAAATTATAAGTAGCACATAGGAGATAATCAACCTTTTGATCTTTGATGGACGTTAGTGGCCTGAAAAGATTGGGCTTTGCCATAAACAGGAAAGATTTGCCATTGATACGCACTAAACTTTGGTCTTTTACCCAAACTAATTTAGTTAAATGCCAACCAATTTTTTGAAAGTTTTGAATTAATTTATTCAAGGCAATTTGATTACTATTTTGACTACAGACTAAAGTATATTGATTTGAACTTTTAATTAACATACACGGACTGTCTTTTTGATGGATAACGTAATTGATCGTTTTGATTTCTTGATAACGCATGAAGCAAATCACAATAAAAAAAAGTAAACTAAAACCAGCACCAAACCAATTCATCCATTTTATATGATGGATCAGGTAAAAACTATAACATAGTAGGAGGGCCATTAATAAACAGGCTGCAGCCGAATCGATATGGTAATAATAGCTTAAAGCATAGGGCAATATGCTAATTTTGTGTAAAATATAGCCCATTAGCGCAATACATTTACTTAAAACTAAACCAATGTATTTTGCAATAAATGGGATCGGATTTAGCGCTAATAATGCAATGCCTAAATACAGCGCAATACTAGATAGCGGAATGGCTAAGAGATTTGCTAATAAAAAATAATTTGGAAATTGATGAAAATAATAAAGTGAAATGGCTAAGGTGCTTAATTGTGCTGCAATTGACACAGCAATGAGCATCCAAATTTGATCTGCAAATTTATTTTTAAAATAACATAACCTGTATATCGCATCATAAAAATAGATAATTCCTAAAACGGCTAAATACGATAATTGAAAACCAATATCGAGTAAGTAGGCTGGATCTATAATTAATAAAAAAAATGCAGAACCAGCAATCAGATTAAATGGATTGCTTTGATGATTGATTTGTTTACCAATAATACTAAAAGATATCATCACCGCAGACCTACAAACCGAAGGGGAAAGCCCCGTTATATAGGCATATAGACAGACAAAAGAAATAAGGATAATTGATTTGAGCAGTTGTGTTTTACCCCAATTAAACAGCGATAATATTTTATTCAAAACCAGAAAAATAACACTGACATGTAAACCGGAAACAGATAAAATATGGATGGTACCTGTTTTCGAATAATCAGCTATAACCTCTTCTGAAATGCCTGTTCTACTTCCTAATAATAGGGCAGAAGCTATTTTATAGCTTTCTTCGTTCAGGAGATGTTTTTTTAAAATGCTGTCAAATTTATAAGCAATGAATAAACTATTTGTTTTGAGATAACTCAATTGTTTTATACCAATTACCGAATCACTCGTTTTTAGATAAACAAAATGAAATACTTGTTTTTTATTCCAATAAGCTTGTGCATTAAATTCACCTGGATTTCTATTTTTTTGAAAAGAAATAATAGGAGATGTAATATTTAAAATACTACCCAGCGCTAAGGTTTTATCTTTAGTATAAATTAGTATTTTTCCATGTATATTTTGCTGCAAATCGCTGGCAATAACTTTTCCTAAGTATCTGTTATTTAGATTATTATTGCTTAAATTATCCACAATAACAACTTTGAGCATTTGGTAGTTTTTCTTAGAAAAATGCTCCTTTGATAAAGCTTCTTGATGGGTAATATTTAATAAGAAACCAAAGAAAATAAAAATAAAATTTAAGCTAATGCCATTTAGCCAATGAAATGTAAATCTTTTAATTTTTCTGGAATAATAAAATTGAATATAACAACTTAAAGAAAATAAAATAAGCGCTATGAATATAAATTGTAAGTTGAATGGAAGGTAATTTGCGAGCAATATTCCCAGTATATAGGCAAGTAATAATCTGCCTAAAACTACCGATCGCATGTAATTACGAATCATAATTTTATAGCTACTTGAATGGCATAATCAAGCATATTGTTATTCCCCAATACCTTGTTTTTGCTAGCTTTTAGACTTAAAGTACAGTTTTTTCTTATTTTACTTTGAAAGTAAAAAAAAGCCCTAGTGCCATTTCCATTTAATAAAACACTGGTCAAATAATTTGGTAATTGTTGTTCTGCACTATAAATTCTGGTATCAAATTC
>JBILIO010000160.1:0-4092 GCA_044349915.1 Sphingobacteriales bacterium
ACCTAAAAATGCAAGCAATGCAGTATCGGGCGATGCTGCTGAGAAATCGTATGTAGCTCCAGGCAAATACGACACCTATTACAACTTTGTAAGTGGTGGTTTTAGTGGACAGATGAGTGTATATGGACTTCCAAGCGGTCGTTTACTTAGGGTTATTCCTGTTTTTTCTGTTGATCCAGAAAAGAGTTGGGGTTATTCAGAAGAAACTAAACCAATGCTAAATACTTCACACGGTATGGTGCCTTGGGATGATTTACATCATACAGAACTTTCTCAAACAAATGGAGAAATTGATGGTCGTTGGGTATTTGGAAATGCTAATAACACACCACGAGTAGCTCGTATAGATTTAAAATCTTTTAGAACTGCTGAAATAATCGAGTTGCCAAATAGTGCAGGAAACCATTCTTCTCCATTCATAACTGAAAACACAGAATATGTTGTTGCAGGAACAAGATTCAGTGTACCTGGAGATAATTCTAATGGAGATGTTCCTATTAATTCTTATAAAGAAAATTTTAAAGGACATTTAAGCTTCATTGGTGTAGATAAAGTAACAGGTAAAATGAATTTATCATTTCAAATTCGTTGCCCTGGTGTAAACTTCGATCTAAGTCACGCGGGTAAAGGCAAATCACATGGATGGTTTTTCTTCTCTTGTTATAATACAGAGCAAGCAAATACTTTATTAGAAGTAAATGCATCTCAAAAAGACAAAGACTTTATCATGGCGGTAAATTGGAAAAAAGCAGAAGAATATATCAAAGCTGGTAAGGGTAAAACCGAATCGGTTAAGTATGCTCACAATACTTATAATGAATCAACACATTCCGCTACTTCTGAAATTATAAATACCGTATTGGTTTTAGATGCTAAAGAATTAAAAGATATTTGTTACATGATTCCATGTCCTAAATCACCGCATGGTTGCGACGTAGATCCAACTGGTGAATTCATCGTAGGTAGTGGTAAACTTGCAGCAATTATTCCAGTATTTAGCTTTGATAAAATCCAAGCAGCTATCGCTAATAAATCTTTTGATGGAGCCTATGATGGGATTCCAGTAATTAAATATGAAGCGGCTTTATATGGAGAAGTTAAAAAACCAGGATTAGGTCCATTGCATACTGAATTTGATGGAAAAGGAAATGCATATACTTCTTTCTTTGTTTCGTCGGAAGTGGTAAAATGGAATATAAAAGATTTAAAAGTATTAGATAGAGCATCTACTTTCTATTCTGTAGGTCACATTTGTATACCAGGTGGAGATAGCAAGAAACCATCGGCTAAATATTTAATTGCTTATAATAAAATTACAAAAGATCGTTACTTACCAACTGGACCAGAATTAGCTCAAAGTGCGCAATTATTTGATATCTCGGGTGATAAGATGCAGTTAATATTAGACTTCCCAACAATTGGCGAACCACATTATGCACAAGCTGTACCAGCAGATTTAATTTCAAAAAATCAAACTAAGATTTTTAAAATTGATGATAACAAACATAAGTATGTAGCAAAGGGCGAGAAGGAATCTAAAGTTGTAAGAGAAGGAAATAAAGTACATGTATACATGACCTCCATTCGTTCCCATTTCTCACCAGATAATATTGAAGGAATTAAAATGGGTGATGAAGTATACTTCCATGTTACTAACCTTGAACAAGATTGGGACGTACCTCATGGTTTTGCAATTAAAGGAGCTAATAACGCAGAACTTTTAATTATGCCAGGAGAAACTTCAACGCTAAAATGGACGCCAGATAGAGTGGGAATGTTCCCAATGTACTGTACAGATTTTTGTAGCGCTTTACATCAAGAAATGCAAGGATACGTTAGAGTTTCACCAAAAAGAAGTTCAGTTCCCTTAACTTATAGTTTAGGAAATACCACTTCAAACTCAAAAGTAAAATAACATTTTCCGAGGGAGTATTAAACATACTCCCTCTTTTTTATTTTCATTATCATGAAAAAAATTACTCAAATACTTTTAATACTTTCAGCAATATTTTTATTCGTTTCGATATTTGTTCCAATTTGGAGAATAGATTTAGATGCGCCTCAATATCCTGAAGGCTTGCGTTTGCTTATCTACTCAAATAAATTAGCTGGTGCAGTTGATATTATTAATGGCTTAAATCATTACATAGGTATGAAAACCCTACACGAAAATGATTTTATTGAATTTACTGTTTTACCATATATTATTTTATTCTTTTCCATATTTTCAATTGTAATTGCCTTAACAAAAAGTAAAAAAATGTTACCTATCCTATTTTTTGCATTTGTAGCATTTGGAATTATCGCTATGGTTGATTTTTGGAGATGGGAATATGATTATGGACACAATCTAAATCCAGCAGCAGCAATCATAGTTCCTGGCATGGCCTATCAACCACCATTAATTGGATTTAAACAACTATTGAATTTTGGTGCCTACTCAATACCTGATATTGGGGGTGTTTTATTTATCTTATCTGGAATATTTATGCTAATTGGAATGTACTTAGAACGAAAAAGTAAAAAATTAAACACAGCTTTAAATCTTATCTTGATAAGCATTTGCTTTGGTGGAATAACTGGATGTTCGAACGACGAACCAGTCAGTATAAAATATAATTCTGATCCTTGTGATTACTGCAGAATGACAATTGTTGATCCAAGATTCTCTTGTGAACTAAAAACAAATCACGGGAAAGCATACAAATTTGATGACATTAGTTGCATGACTTCTTTCGTGAAGGAGCAAAACACGGAGACGTTTAAAATAAAAACCTACTTTGCCTCGAACTACTTAAATAATAACGCACTAATCAATACAGCAAATTTAATTTTCATAAAGGGTGATGGTATTGCTAGTCCTATGGGAGGTGGAATTGCAGCTTTTAGCAATTTAGATTCTGCGATTGTTTATAAAAATTATTTCGCTGCAAAAGATATCACTTGGAAAGAATTACTTTCAAAAAAATGATGCGCATTCCAGTATTTACAATTTTATTGCTAATAATATGCTTACCTATCTGTGCTAAAAATATACATGTAGGGGCTAAATACTCCCATCAAAAAATAAAAAAAGCATTGTCTGAAGCCCATGATGAAGACACCATTGTTATTCATGAGGGAACATACAAAGAGGGAAATATCATTATTCAAAAAAAAATTACGCTACTAGGAATAAACAAGCCTGTGCTTGATGGACAAAATAAATACGAAATTCTAAGTATAAAATCTAGTGGTGTAATAGTGCAAGGCTTAATCATTCAGAATTCAGGATTTTCGACCCTTGATGATCCAGGTGCTATAAAAATTTATAACTGCGATCATGTGATAATCAAGAACAACGAACTTCGCGATAATTTTTTTGGGATCTATTTACAACAAGCAAAACATTGTAAAATCGAGCATAATCGAATACATGCTAAGGGCGTTGAAGAACAACAAATAGGAAATGGAATTCATTGTTGGAAAAGTGATAGTATTATTATTGTAGGCAATAAAATTAATGGGCATAGAGATGGTATATATTTCGAATTTGTAACAAATTCTGTTATTTGGAGAAATATTTCCTTTGCAAATATTCGTTATGGTCTTCATTTTATGTTTTCGAATGATGATGCTTATATCTCTAATGTGTTTAAAAATAACGGTGCTGGAGTATCTGTAATGTTTACCCATCGTGTAAAAATGTTTAATAATTACTTTCTCAATAATTGGGGTGATGCAGCTTATGGCCTGCTATTAAAAGAAATTTCAGATAGCTATATTCTTCACAATAGGTTTAACAACAACACTTCTGGCATTTACATGGAAGGGACTAATAGAATATTAGTGGAGCATAATACATTGAAAGAAAACGGGTGGGGAATGAAAATTCAAGCAAGTTGCATGGATAATATTATTCGAGAGAATAATTTCTTAGGGAACACTTTTGACATCAGTACAAATGGAACTTTAGTGCTTAACACATTTAATGAAAATTATTGGGATAAATATGAAGGGTACGATTTAGACAAAGATAAATTTGGAGACGTTCCCTATCGGCCATTAAGTTTATTCTCCGTTATGGTCGAATCTAATTCTTCATTAATGCTA
>JBILIO010000018.1:0-15162 GCA_044349915.1 Sphingobacteriales bacterium
TCATTGAAAATCAGGCAATATTTAATTTGAATTTGTAGCAAAGGCTTGTTTTTAATGCCTTTCAGGCTTGGTGTGGAAATCTTTTCCCGCGCTTAATTCCCTAAAATTTTAGATTTGTGCAAACCTGGCTCGTTTGAATTGGGTTTTGGAACCATTTGTTGAATGGCTTCTTAGATTAATTTTAAATACAAAAAATGGCAAATAGTAATTATAGTGAAGACGATATCCGGTCGCTTGATTGGAAAGAACATATTCGATTAAGACCTGGCATGTACATTGGTAAACTTGGAGATGGTTCGAGTTTAGACGATGGTATTTATATTTTATTGAAAGAAATCATCGACAATTCTATCGATGAATTTGTGATGGGTGTGGGTAAACAAATTGATTTAACAATTACCGATCATAAAGTAATTGTTAGAGATTATGGACGTGGTATTCCTTTAGGAAAAGTAATAGATTGTGTTTCTAAAATAAATACTGGAGGCAAGTACGACTCTAAAGCATTTCAAAAATCGGTAGGATTAAACGGAGTGGGTACAAAGGCTGTAAATGCACTGTCTGCTAGCTTTAAGGTGCAATCTTTTAGAGATGGAAGAACCAAAGTAGCCGAATTTTCTCGCGGCGAATTAACGCAAGAATATAAAGAAGAAGCGACTACGCAAAAGAACGGTACCTGTATCACCTTTATCCCAGACGATCAAATTTTTAGGAATTTTAGATACATCCATGAGTTCATGGAAAACATGCTTTGGAATTATGCTTTTTTGAATGCAGGTTTAACTATTCAATTAAATGGCGAAAAATTTGCATCACAAAGAGGGCTTTACGATTTATTAGACAGAAAAACAGACGAAACCATTCGATACCCAATTATTCATTTAAAAGGGGACGATATCGAAATAGCCATGACCCATAACAGTCAGTATGGCGAAGAGTATTATTCTTTTGTGAATGGACAGCATACCACGCAAGGAGGTACGCACCAAGCGGCTTTCAGAGAGGCAGTAGTGAAAACGATCAGAGAATATTACAAAAAAGATTTTGATGCTTCGGATATCAGGGCTTCCATTGTAGCTGCAATTAGTATTCGTATTCAAGAACCCGTATTTGAATCGCAAACCAAAACAAAATTAGGTTCTATTAATGCAGCACCAGAAGGTCCAAGTATTCGAAATTGGATCAACGACTTTTTGAAAAAAGAACTCGATAATTATTTGCACAAACACGCAGATGCGGCAGATGCTTTGTTAAAAAGAATTCTGCAATCTGAAAGAGAACGAAAAGAAATTGCGGGCATTAAAAAATTAGCTAACGAGCGTGCCAAAAAAGCAGCCTTACACAATAAAAAACTCAGAGATTGTAAAGTACATTTAGACGACGAAAAACATATCAGAAGATTTGATACTACTTTATTTATTACCGAGGGAGATTCAGCAAGTGGGTCTATTACTAAATCTAGAGATGTAGAAACGCAAGCGGTATTTAGCTTGAAAGGTAAGCCACTGAACTGTTTCAGCCTTACTAAAAAAATAGTTTACGAAAACGAAGAATTCAATTTATTGCAACATGCTTTAAATATTGAAGATGGCATCGAAAACTTACGCTACAATAATATTGTGATTGCAACCGATGCCGATGTGGATGGAATGCATATTCGTTTACTGATGATGACGTTCTTTTTACAGTTTTTCCCAGACATAGTAAAAGCGGGTCATGTGTATATTTTACAAACGCCATTATTCCGAGTAAGAAATAAAAAAGAAACGATTTATTGTTATTCGGAACAAGAAAGAAAAAACGCACTCGATAAATTAGGGCAAAAATCTGAAATTACCCGATTCAAAGGTTTAGGAGAAATTTCGCCAGAAGAGTTTGAATTGTTTATTGGTAAAGATATTCGCATCGATCCGGTAATTATTCCTAAAGATCAAAAAATGCAACAATTATTAGAGTACTATATGGGTAAAAATACACCCGCAAGACAAGAGTTTATTGTCAAAAATTTACGATTTGAAAAAGAAGAAATCGTCGCTGAATTGCCCGAAATTGCTGGCGAATTAGCCGATTAATTGTGTGAAGGATTATTGAAAACCAAATTATGGAAACACCAAACGAAGAAAAATTAAATCATAATATTATACCCATTACTGGTTTGTACGAAAACTGGTTTTTAGATTACGCCTCTTATGTAATCTTAGACAGAGCCGTGCCAAACATGTACGATGGTTTAAAGCCCGTACAAAGAAGAATTTTACATTCGCTTAAGGAAATGGACGATGGTCGATACAATAAGGCGGCCAATGTAATTGGAAATACCATGAAATACCATCCGCACGGAGATGCCTCTATCGGAGATGCGATGGTACAAATTGGTCAGAAAAATTTATTAATTGATTGTCAAGGTAACTGGGGAGATCCAGTAACCGGAGATAGTGCAGCCGCTCCAAGATATATAGAGGCTAGGCTTTCTAAGTTTGCGCTAGATGTTGTTTTTAATCCGCAAACAACCAATTGGCAATTGTCTTACGATGGCAGAAATCGCGAACCCATTACATTGCCTGTTAAGTTTCCTTTATTACTGGCGCATGGTGCAGAAGGTATTGCGGTAGGTTTAGCCACTAAAGTATTACCGCATAATTTCATCGAATTAATTTTAGCTTCTATTGAAATATTAAAAGGTAATCGCCCTAATTTATTACCCGATTTTTTAACAGGCGGCTTAGCAGATTTTACCAATTACAACGAAGGTCAGCGTGGCGGCAGGGTGCGTGTGCGTGCCAGAATTATCGAGAAAGATAAAAAGACCTTAGCCATTACCGAAGTTCCTTTTTCCACAACTACTGGAAGTTTAATTGATAGTATTATTTCTGCCAACGACAAAGGTAAAATCAAGATTAAAAAAATAGAAGACAATACGGCTAAAAACGTAGAAATTATGGTGCATTTAGCGCCTGGAATTTCGCCAGACGTTACCATCGATGCCTTATACGCTTTTACCGATTGCGAAGTATCTGTTTCGCCAAATACTTGTGTCATTAAAAATGACAAGCCATATTTTATGAGTGTGAACGATATTTTAGTCGAAAGCACCAATCATACTAAGGCTTTATTAAAACAAGAACTGAGTATTCGTTTAGATGAATTGAATGAAAAATGGCATGCTTCATCTTTAGAAAAAATATTTATCGAAGAAAAAATATACAGAGATATTGAAGAGTGTACCACTTTCGAGTCGGTATTGCAAACCATCGACAAAGGCTTAACTCCTTTTAAAAGCAAGCTTTTGAGAGAAGTAACCAAAGAGGATATTTTAAGTTTAACAGAAATTAAGATTAAACGAATTTCTAAATTTGATGCCTTTAAAGCAGACGATATTTTAAAAGCAATTGAAAAAGAAATCAAAGAAGTTAAATCGAATCTTAAAAACTTAACGGAATATTCGATTGCCTATTTCGAACGATTGCTTGATAAATATAGCAAAGGAAAAGAGCGCAAAACAGAAATAAAATTATTCGATAAAGTAACTGCAACACAGGTTGCTTTGGCTAACCAAAAGCTATACATTAATAGAAACGAAGGTTTCGTCGGTTTAGGTTTAAAGAAAGACGAATATGTTTGCGATTGTTCCGATATCGACGACATCATTGTTTTTTGTGCCAACGGAAAATTCAAAGTGATCAAAGTAGCAGAGAAAACTTTTGTTGGTAAAGATATTATTCATGCAGCGGTATTTAAAAAGAATGATGATCGTACGGTTTATCATTTAATGTATAGAGATGGTGCATCGGGTAAATCATTTGTGAAAAGATTTGCCATTACAGGTATTACCAGAGATAAAGAATACGATTTATCGCAAGGCTCCAAAGGCACGGAGGTGCTCTATTTCACCGCTAATCCTAACGGAGAGTCCGAAATAGTAACAGTTAATTTAAAGCCGATGTCTAAGTTGCGCAAACTCGCTTTCGATTTAGACTTTGCCGAAATTGCTATTAAAGGCAGGGCTTCGCAAGGAAATATCATTACTAAATTTCCAGTGAAGAAAGTTATTTTAAAATCTAAAGGGGTGAGTACGCTTGGCGGCAGAGAAGTTTGGTTTGATGATGCGATTCACAGACTCAACACAGACGGCAGAGGCAGGTTCTTAGGTACTTTCCAAGGAGATGATAAAATATTGGTTCTTTATGTAGATGGTTCATACGAATTAACTAATTTCGACATCAGCAATCATTACGACGAAAAATATTTCTTATTAGAAAAATACGATGCCGATCGCGTGATTGCAGCCATTCACATGGATGGAGAAAGTAAAGCATCTTATGTAAAGCGTTTTCAAATCGAAAGCCCAACCATCAATAAGAAGTTCTCGTTTATTATGGAAAGTGCAGGTTCTAAATGTTGGTTTGCAAGTACCCAGGTAGAACCTATCGTTAAAGTTTCGTTTGCAAAAGAAGGCAAATTAGCGCCTAAAGATTTGGAATTAAATGTTGCTTCTTTTATCGATGTAAAAGGAATGAAAGCGATTGGTAATAAAGTTTCTAAATTCAGAATCAATGCAGTAGAAGATATTTCTAATTCTGCCGCGGTAGACGAAGTAGAAGAAGGCGACTTAGCAGATTTGCAAAAGACATTGGCAGATATTAAAGCCAAAAACTTAGCAAAGCCAAAGCCTGCGCCAGTTCCAGTCAAAGACATTACAAAATCTATTGAAATGGAAATTACGAACCCCGACGATTTAGATGTCGACGGTAATTCGCAACCGACCTTATTTTAAATAAAAAAAGCGCTGAATTTTAGCGCTTTTTTTTATATTAAATTTAATAGCCTCATTTCTTTTTCATCGAGCAAAGCTGTGCAAATGGCTAAGTCGTTGGCTAATTGAATTAATTCATCGACGCCTGTTTCGCTCAGCATTTTTTCGTTGATTACTATTTTTTTATTTTCTAATTCGGCAATTTCTTTTTCTAATGTTTCAATTTCTTTTTGCTCTTTATAACTGAGTTTAGTTTTTTGTGCTGGTGCAGGCGTCGGTGCAGCCATAGATTTTGTTTTCTCAGCTTTTAGCGCCGCTTTTTTAGCGTCTTCTGCTTCATCTCTTTCTACACGGTAATCGGTGTAATTGCCATTATACACGCGCACATTGCCTTCTCCTTCAAAAATAAATAGTTGATCGGTTAATTTATCTACTAAATACCTATCATGAGAAACCAATAAAATACAACCTTTAAAATTCAATAAAAATTCCTCGAGTACATTCAAGGTGTCAATATCTAAATCGTTAGTCGGCTCATCGAGGATCAAGAAATTAGGATTCTTGATCAATACCCTCATCAAATGCAAACGCTTTCTTTCGCCACCACTTAATTTACTCACCATGCCATATTGTTTAGCAGGTGGGAATAAAAATCTGGTCAATAATGCCGAAGCAGAAATAGTAGAACCATCTGCCATGGTAATGTATTCGGCAATATTTTTTACAATATCAATTACGCGTTCGCTTTCGTCAAATTGCAATCCCTTTTGTTCGTAATAGCCAAATACAGTGGTTTCGCCAACAATTACTTTTCCTTTATCTGGTAAAATTTGTTGTGTCACTAAATTTAAGAAGGTAGATTTTCCCATTCCATTTTTTCCTGCTACCCCAATTCTATCTCCTTTTTTAAATACATAAGAAAAATCATGAAGAATATTTTTGTCGTCAAAACTTTTATCAACATGATGCAATTCAATAATTTTATTTCCTTGCGTTGCAATTTTTACATTCAGCTCTACCGAGTTTTTACTTGGACCGTTTTTGGTTTTCTCCGATAAATCGTAAAAAGAATCTATCCTCGATTTAGATTTGGTAGTACGCGCTTTGGGTTGTCGGCGCATCCATTCTAATTCTTTGCGCAATAAATTTAAATTCTTCTCTAAGCTAGAAGCATCCATGGCTTCGCGCTCTGCTTTTTTCTCGAGGTAATAGCTGTAATTCCCTTTATATGTATATACTTTACCGTTTTCTAGTTCGGCTACTTCGTTGCAAACATTATCTAAGAAATAACGATCGTGGGTAACTAATAATATGGTTTTATTACCAATGCGTAAAAACTCTTCGAGCCACTCAATGGTATCAATATCTAAATGGTTGGTCGGCTCATCTAAAATATAAACATCCGGATCGTCGATTAATAATTTAGCCAATGCCAATCTCTTTTTTTGACCACCCGATAGCGTGCCTATCTTTTGTTCGTAATGATGAATGCCTAAGGTGCCTAATATTTGGCGTATGGTGTGTTCATATTCCCATGCATTGGCGTTCGATAATTCGTCGGTTAATTTACCAATTTCGGTTTCGTCTGCATTGGGGTCTTCGATGAGTTCTTCGTATCTTCTAATTAATTGCTGTTGCACATTATCCATAGAAAAGATAAATTCGGCAATACTTTGTGCTGCATCAAATAGGGGTTCTTGGTCCAAATAGCCAACCCTTAATTCTTTATTACCAACTACTTTTCCTTCTTGCGGCTGAATTTTACCCGATAAGATTTTCATCAGGGTTGATTTGCCTGCGCCATTTACACCAACTAAAGCCATTCTTTGGCCAGCATTCAAACCTAAATTCAAACCTTTAAAAAGCCAATTATCTTGAAATGAATGCCCTAATTGTTCTGCCGAAATAAAATTACTCATGCCGCAAAGATGCTAAGAAATTGCAGATTAATGAGATTATTTAACAGAAATTCTTACTTGATGTACTGAATTTTTCCAAAAACACCCAAGGGTAATTTAGCGCCTTTACTGGCTTGCAAATAAAGTTCGCCAATGGTTAAATTATCGGTTCTTTTAAAAGATGATTTGATTAGGTTTTCTACAATAAGCGAAGAAAATCCTAAAGAATAAGTATTCAGTATTAAAAAGAAATTATCGGGGTCCGCTAGTTGCGCAACATCTTTCATAATTTCGTTGATGCTGTCTTCTAGTTTCCATTTTTCGCCATTCGGACCATGACCAAATGCAGGAGGATCTAAAATAATGCCATTGTATTTTTTTCCACGCTTTACTTCGCGCTTCACAAATTTCAAAGCATCTTCTACCACCCATTTAATATCTTTTAAATTAGAAAGTTCTTGGTTTTCGTTTGCCCAAGTTACCACTTGTTTAATCGAATCCACATGGGTTACTTCTGCACCTGCAGATCTTGCCGCTAGTGAAGCTCCGCCGGTATAAGCAAATAAATTCAGCACTTTAGGCGCGGTAATTTTCATTGCTTTAATGGCCTTAGCTGCATAATCCCAATTGGCAGCTTGTTCTGGAAAAACACCCACATGTTTAAACGAAGTAAAAGCCAATCTAAATTGAATGTCTATGTCTTTGGTTTTGTATTTAATATGCCATCTGTCGGCAACAGGATTTTTTAACTTAACCCATTCGCCGCTAGAACTGCTTTTTGATTTAAATTTTACATGCGCTAATTTTTCCCATTCTTTGATAGACAATGCAGGGTCCCAAATAGCTTGAGGCTCTGGCCTAATGGTAATGTATTTGCCAAATCTTTCGAGCTTTTCGAAATTTCCACAGTCTATTAATTCGTAGTCTTCCCATTGAGTTGGGCTTAACATTGTTATCATGCGCAATTATTTTATTGGTATTTAGATTTCATTAATTTGCTTGCAAAAACAAATTCGTTGACTTCTTGATTATCTGATTTAATTAATTCGGTATTGGATCCTTCCCACCAATTTTGTCCTTGGTGTAAAAAAATAATATGGTCGCCAATTTCCATCACCGAATTCATATCGTGCGAATTAACAATCGTTGTAATTTGATATTCTAAAGTAATTTCTCTGATTAAATTATCAATGATAATAGATGTTCTAGGGTCTAAGCCAGAATTAGGTTCATCGCAAAATAAGTATTTGGGTTGCATGGCAATCGCCCTTGCAATGCCCACTCTTTTTTTCATACCGCCCGATAAATCAGCAATTTTAAGTTGATTCACATTTTCGAGATTCACTCTTTTTAAACAAAAATTAATTCGGTCTAATTTTTCTTCCTTCGTAAAATCACTGAACATATTCAGTGGAAACAAAATATTATCTTCCACATTCATCGAATCAAATAATGCGGCACTTTGAAACAACATGCCGATTTCTTTTCTGATGGGAATTTTTTCTTTAAAGTCTAATTTGCTAAAATCTATACCATCGTAATTAATTTCTCCGGCATCTATTTCGTGTAAGCCAATCATGCATTTGAGCAGCGTAGTTTTACCCGAGCCACTTCCACCAATAATCATATTGGTAATGCCTGGTTTAAATATAGCGCTGATATTTTTTAATACCTGATTGCTATCAAAAGATTTAGAAACGTTTTTTAATTCAATCATTATAATAAAACTTGAGCGACTAAATAATCTGCAAATAAAATTAACACGGAACTATAGACCACCGCTTTGGTGCTCGATACGCCTACATCTAATGCACCGCCTTTGGTATAAAACCCTTGGTAAGCAGAAACACTCGACAATAAAAAAGAAAAAATATATGTTTTAATCAAGGCTACAACAACGATATAAGGATTCCAATCTCTGAGCACACCCGAAATAAATTCGGCACCAGAAATAACACCGGTAAGTGGCCCAATTAAATAGGCACTAACAATTCCTAAGAACATAGAAATAACCACCAACATGGGTATAGTAATCACCGATGCAATTATTTTTGGAAGCACTAAATAGCCTGTAGAATTTACCCCCATTATTTCTAAAGCATCAATTTGTTCGGTTACCCGCATGGTGCCTAATTCCGAAGCAATACTTCCGCCAACTCTTCCGGCTAAAACTAATAAACAAATGGTTGGACTAAATTCGATAATGACCGAATCTCTGGTAATTACGCCAATGATATCTCGAGGAATTAAATTACTCACTAATTGGTAGGCAGTTTGAATACAAGTAACGGCGCCTAAGAATATCGAAATTACTGCAATGATGCCAAATGAGCCAACGCCAATGAGGTTCATTTCGCGCACAATTTCTTTCCAGTAAACTTTCAGGTTTTCTGGTTTGGTAAATACATTCTTTAAGAATAGCAGATATTTGCCGAAATGATAAAAAAACATGTTTATTTTTATTTGTAAAAGTAAAGAATTTGATTGATTTTAATGCATCTATTAGCAATTGAAATTCTTGTTTTTTAGGAAATATAATTAAACTTGTAAAAAGCAGATATGAGTATCATTATTACAGGTTCTACCAAAGGTATAGGGAATGCATTGGCGCATCAATTTGCAGCCGAAGGGCACGATTTAATTACGATTGCCAGAAGTCAATCCGATTTAGATTTTCAATCAAAACAACTATACGAAGCCTATGGCGTCCAGGTTAACTGTATTGCGGCCGATTTAGCAGACGAAACAAACATTCAATTTTTAATATCTAGCATATTGGCTTTAAAAAAACCCATAGATGCGCTCATCAATAATGCCGGTTCTTATATAGCTGCAGATGTGCATTCTGAACCCGATAATGCCTTGAGCCAAATGCTTGCGATCAATTTAATATCGGCTGTAAACATCACTAAAGGTTTATTGCCCTTATTTTTAGAGCAGCGTCATGGTCATATTTTTAACATGTGTTCGGTGGCAAATATTACGCCAATTCCTGCGGCTATTTCTTATACCGTAAGTAAATATGCATTATATGGTTTTACCAAATGCCTTAGAGAAGACCTCATGACCAAAGGCATTAAGGTTACTGCGGTTATTCCAGGTTCAACGCTTACCGCATCTTGGGAAGGCACCACATTACCGGCCGAACGTTTTATACAACCCGAAGATGTTGCATCGGCTATCTACAATGCTTATTCGCTATCTTCTGGCGCATGTATGGACGAAATTATTATTCGCCCGCAATTGGGCACATTGTAATTTTTAAGATACTTAGTGCGGTGCTAATCAAAAAATATATTTCTTTGTATAGAAAATTAAAATTATGATCACGAAACAATTATTTAGGAATAAACAAAAAGGTAAAATCGGTGGCGTTTGCGCAGGTTTAGGCGAATATTTCGAAGTAGATATTACTTTAATTAGAGCCTTATTTTTAGTTGCATTATTAGGCTTTGGTTCGGGTTTTTTAATGTATGTAATTCTTTGGATTGTGTTACCAGAGCGCAGTCAAACTTTTCAACAAAACAATAGTAACGAAACATTTGAATCGAACGAATCAAGCGGCGGCGCTAGCAGAGGTTCTTATGGAGATTTCTCGACTGGCAGTGAAGGTTTTGGCGGCTTCGGAAGCGCTTTTCCAAAAGAAACAAAATTAAAAAAAGAAAATGTAATTGGTGCATTAGTGCTCATTACACTAGGTGTTATATTTTTAGCCGATGAATTTATTCCTTGGATTTCCTTTCAAAAATTATGGCCATTAATTTTAATTGCAATTGGTATTGGTATGTTGTATACCAATACAAAAAAGAACCAAAACTAAGATGAATTCAAAAAATATTAGCTGGGGATTATTTTGGGTAGTGGTTGGCGCTTTACTTATTTTGCGCAATTTCGATTTATTATGTTTTGAAATTAACTGGAATTTAATTTTCAGATTCTGGCCTGTGCTGCTTATTTTTGCCGGCATCAATAGTTTAATTCGAGGTACTGCTAATGGCCGTCTAAATTGGTTGCTGCCAGTTTTAATGATTTTATTAATCGTTTTATTATGTATCAAAGGGCTTAGTTGGAATAGCAGTATAGAGCAAAGCGAATCCAATGAATTTAGTTCAACACCAAGTACAACAGCTCCTACTTTTTCAGTAGAAAATCCAAACAACACCCAATTGGCAAGTTTATATTTTTCTGGCGGCGCCGCACAATTTGCGGTTACAGAAACCTCCTCCTTATTATTTGCGGCTAATATCCCAATGAATGGTAGTGGTTATGTAATGGAACAAGTGCAAAATGATTCGGTAGAAAACATTACCTTAAAAATGGATGCAGATGCAAAAATTGATTTAGGCGAAAAAAAATGGAATGCAAACAAAGTAGATTTATTATTGAA
Source organism: Sphingobacteriales bacterium (assembly GCA_044349915.1). Lineage (GTDB taxonomy): Bacteria > Bacteroidota > Bacteroidia > Sphingobacteriales > Sphingobacteriaceae > CAIKLP01. Next base: position 11,039 of record JBILIO010000018.1, read on the forward strand.
TGTTAATCCTATTTGGAATTTAGATTTTGATTTAGGAGCTGGCGAGGTAAATTTCGATTTGAGTAAATATAAGGTTCGTGAATTAGCGATAGATGCTGGTGCCGCATCATTAGATATCAAACTATCTGATTTACAAAATGCAAAAGTAATAGTCAATGCAGGGGCCTCGAGTATTATTTTAAGAATTCCGAAAAGTATAAATTGTGAATTAAACATTGACGCGGTGCTTTCTGCAAAATCTTTAAATGGCTTCGAAAAAGTGGACGAAAATTATTATGTCTATAAATCGACCCTGCCAAATGCTAAAAAAATAGACCTAACAATTGATGCGGGTATTTCTAGTGTAGAAATCATTCAATATTAAATTATTTATTCCTAAACCTATTAGCCTTTTTTTTGTTATTTTCGTATGCGTTGTAATTAACTTATATTGATTTTGAAAGAGCTAGCAGGTATTTATTGCCCCGATTTATTTTCCTATAAAAGGTATTTAACTAGAGAAGTACTCATTGGTAATGTGCCCATGGGTGCGCATCATCCAATTCGTATTCAATCGATGACTACCACCGATACCATGGATACCATCGCCACTGTGGAGCAAACCATAAGAATGGTCGAAGCCGGTTGCGATTATGTTAGAATTACTGCGCCAAGTATTAAAGAAGCTGCAAATTTAGCGGCTATCAAAAAAGAATTAATAGCCAGAAATTGTCATGTACCATTAGTAGCCGATATTCATTTTACGCCTAACGCAGCAGAAGCTGCCGCAAGAATAGTAGAGAAGGTAAGGGTTAATCCGGGCAATTATGTCGACAAGAAAAAATTCGAACAACTAACTTATACGCAATTCGAATACGAAGAAGAAGTGGAACGCATTCGTAAAAGATTTGTACCACTGATTCATATTTGTAAAGAATATGGAACTGCTTTAAGAATTGGCACCAATCATGGTTCTTTATCTGACCGAATCATGAGCTGGCATGGAGATACACCCATGGGCATGGTCGAATCTGCTATGGAATTTATTAGAATGTGTGAAGCAGAAAACTTCCACAATTTAGTCGTTTCTATGAAGTCGAGTAATACCCAAGTAATGGTACAAGCGTATCGTTTATTGGTTGCCACCATGACCAAAGAAAACATGAATTATCCTTTGCATTTAGGCGTAACAGAAGCAGGCGATGGCGAAGACGGCAGAATTAAATCTGCAGTTGGCATTGGCACTTTGTTAGCAGATGGATTAGGCGATACCATTCGTGTTTCTTTAACTGAAGAGCCCGAGCTAGAAGCACCAGTGGCAAAAGCTTTGGCCGATAGGTATGAAAAATTAAATACGAATAATGCGGTTGCTAAAGTTGACATTCCAAGTTCATTCAATCCTTATCTTCATCAAAGAAGAATAACTACTGCTGTAGAAAATGTTGGTGGAAATTTAGTGCCGATTGTAATGGCAGATTTTTCTCAAGAGCCCCTGATAGCCGAATTGCAATTGTCGAGCATTGGTTATATTTATTCTGAAATTTTAGATAAATATTCGATGACCGATCTTGCTGCAGATTGGATTTATTTAGGCAAACACATGCCTCAATTTAGTTTGCCAGGTAATCTCCGAAAGGTAGTAGATTATGATGTTTGGGAGCAATTTAAATCTTTAGAAAATACCATTCCATTATTTACCACTGAATCATATTTGCAAATACAAAATAGCGAATGGTCAATTCATTTAATTGCAGGAAATGCAAATGAATTTACCCCAGCAATTTTTGAAAAAATTAAAAATGATTCCAAAGTAATTATTTGTTTGCAAGCCAACGAAGAAGATTCTTTTGCAACAACTAGGGCTTTCTTTTTTCAATTAGCAAATCTTCAAATTAATTGTCCGGTAATTATTAAAAGACAATACAACATAGTAGATTTAACTGTTTTGCAATTACATGCTGCAACAGATTTTGGTTCCTTGTTAATCGATGGTTATTCCGATGGAGTTTGTATATCAACTATCAAAAGTATTACGCCTAGGGCAACCAATGCCATTGCCTTTGGTTTGTTACAGGCTAGTCGCATGCGCATTTCTAAAACAGAATATATTTCTTGTCCTTCTTGCGGACGCACCTTATTTGATTTGCAAGAAACCACTCAATTAATCCGATCTAAAACAGATCACCTTAAAGGATTAAAAATTGGTATCATGGGATGTATTGTAAATGGTCCGGGCGAAATGGCCGACGCCGATTATGGTTATGTGGGTGCAGGACCTGGCAAAATTACCTTGTATAGAGGCATGGATGTAGTGCGCAAAAATGTAAATACAGCCGATGCCGTTGATGGGCTCATAGAAATTATCAAAGAAGATAATTTATGGGTGGAAAAGCCATAAAAATATAGATTTTTGCTTACTTAGTGTACAATCTACAATTATTGTTTATCTTTAGCTTATAAATCAATCAAAATGGCTACAAATATCAAAAGAATTGCAGTGTTAACTTCCGGTGGTGATGCTCCCGGCATGAATGCAGCTATTAGAGCAGTAGTTCGTGCTAGTATTTTTAATAACCTCGAAGTATATGGTGTGATGAGAGGTTACGAAGGTTTAATCAATGGCGATATTGTTCCTTTGGTTTCTAATTCGGTGAGTAATATTATTCAAAGAGGGGGTACCATTTTAAAATCCGCGCGAAGCGAAAAATTCAGAACTTTAGAAGGTAGACAACAAGCATTTGATAATTTAAAAAAGTTCGACATTGATGCAGTAGTTTGTATTGGTGGTGATGGAACTTTTAGTGGCGCATTGCAATTTAATAAAGAACACGATTTACCATTCATTGGTATACCCGGAACAATTGATTGCGATTTATACGGAACAGATTATACATTGGGTTTCGATACTGCTTTAAATACAGCAGTCGAATCGATAGATAGAATAAGGGATACAGCCGATTCACACGATCGTTTATTTTTCGTAGAAGTAATGGGCAGAGATGCTGGATTTATTGCATTGTATTCTGGCATTGCAGGTGGCGCCGAATCTATTTTAATTCCAGAGTCGATCACAGATGCTGATCAATTAATGACAACATTAGAAAAAGGATACCAAAGAAAAAAATCTTCTATGATAGTAGTGGTTGCCGAAGGAGAAGATTCTGGAGGAGCTTATAAAGTGGCAGAAAAAGTAAAAGCAAAGTTTGATCATTTTGATATCAGGGTAAGTATTTTAGGCCATATTCAAAGAGGCGGCAGTCCAAGTTGTGCAGATAGGGTTTTAGGGAGTAGAATGGGTATTGCTGCAGTAGAAGCTTTATTGACAGGCAAGCGCGAAGTAATGGTGGGAATCATCAATAACGAGGTAGTTTTAACTTCCTTTCATAAAGCCGTAAAACACAATCAAGAAATAGACCTCAATATCATGCGAATGGTTGAAATACTTTCCGCATAGCAGCCATTCTAGCAGCGATTTTGTTTTTTTATTGCTATTTTCGATAAAATTTAAATCGCTGCATTGCCATATGAAAAGGTTTAAAAAGCCCATTACTATTTTTTATTTTTTAGTGCTTTATGCCTTAGCAGAATTAACTTGGTGGGGTTATTTGCTCATCGCTTCTAATGCTAAGCGCATGCCAATGATTTTGGGAGAGGGTTCTGTTTTCTTAATCATTTTATTGGTGGGTATTTATTTTTTTCAACGTACAATCAAAAAAGAAAGCGAAGTTCACCAACAACAACAAAACTTTTTACTTTCTGTTACACATGAATTAAAGTCGCCATTAGCGGCTATTAAATTAGTATTACAAACATTAGTCAAGCGCGATTTAACAAAAGATAAAAGAGATCAATTGATTGGAAACTCGATTGAAGATGTAGGTCGATTAGATGATTTAGTGGAAAATATGTTATTGGCCACTCGCATCGAAAACAACTCCTATTCTTACCCTAAAGAATTATTTGATTTTTCGGAATTGGTTAAAAGTATTTACGATAGAGCCATTATTACTTCAGAAAACACACGCAATTTTCAGCAACAAATCGAACAAAATATTTCTATTATGGGCGATCGATTTGCCTTAGGTTCTTTAATAAATAATATCCTAGAAAACGCGATTAAATACTCGCCAAATGCTGCTCTTGTT
>JBILIO010000161.1:0-4044 GCA_044349915.1 Sphingobacteriales bacterium
GATAGATTCTATACCTTTTGTAGGCGTTACAAAAGAAGTGGGTTCCACTACATGAGCCATTTGAAAAACAACACCTAAAATGATTCCACATACATAAGACATGGTGATATAACCTACAATTGCGGCAACTACTCCTACAGTATACATTGGAATTAATAGGAATAATAAAATATGCAAAAATTTAGAAGACCAGAATATAAGATGATCCGAAGTTTTCATTTTTCTCATACTCGTATGCTCGGAAACGTGTCCAGAAAAATACCTTTTAAAATCTTGGTAAAACACCCAAAACATTAAAGACATACCGTACATGAACACACCGTAAAAGTGTTGGTAGCGGTGGATCCAAAGCTTTTGCTGACCTTCATGCATTCTTAAAAAGGGCTTTAAATTAATATCGTCGTCGTGGCCTTCAATATTCGTAAAGGTGTGGTGATTCTCATTATGTTTTTGCTTCCACACATACATGTTTCCACCCATAATATTTAAAGTGAATCCCATCGATTCGTTTAAAAATTTATTGTCGGAATAACTGCCATGTGCACCATCGTGCATCATATTAAAACCAATGGCTGCAAAATTTGCACCCAATAAGGAACACAAGATTAAATTAATCCAAGTACTTGTTGGCGTTAAAAAAACGAGCGTAATGTAAATGGCAATAAAAGTGATCGAAAGAATTGCGGTCTTCCAATATAAACGACTATCGCCTTTGGTGCTGATTTTATTTGCTTTGAAATATTGATCAGTACGTGTTCTTAAAGCCTGAAAGAAAGGTTGACTTTGCGTATTAAATTTTACTTGAATCATGTGCTTTTTTGTATTAATAAAAGTTCAATATCGTTATTTTATTTTAAATCTAAAATGACTTTCAATCGCTTATGTTTATTTGTTTAGATACCCATTAAAATCAGCTAGTCCCAGCTGTCTTGCAAATCGTCTATTTCTCGCCTATCTCGCTTAGTAGGCCTTCCTGTTCCCCTATCACGCCTTAATACAGGTGAATTAAAAACTGTTATAAATTTTGGGTCTAATTCGGGTGGTGTTAAATCTTCAAAAAATGGAGCTGCTTTGGCTGCATCTACTCTTTTTTCGAGCAATGCCAGCACCTTTAAAATTTTCTTTTGCTGGTCTTTTTGAATGCTGTAAAGGTCTCCTATTTTTACAATATGAGCTGGTTTGAGCGATTGACCGTCCATTTTTACCTTTCCTGCCTTACAAGCCTCGGTAGCAATGCTTCTTGTTTTATAGACACGAATGGCCCACAAGTATTTATCAATCCTTAATTTATCGTTTGCCGGGGCCATATAAAATCAAAAATAAGCGCTTTTGTTTATACTTTGTTATTAGATTTGCATATTCTAAAATATAAGCATAAAAATGAACGAAAATTTCAAGTCAATTATCGAAAAAGCATGGGATGACAGAAGTATTTTACATACTACTGAAGTAAAAGAAGCAATCAATGCAATTATAGATCAATTAGATAAAGGTGAATTAAGGGTTGCAGAACCGACAGCAGATGGCTGGAAAATAAATGAATGGGTAAAAAAAGCGGTGGTATTATATTTTCCAATCAACGAAATGCAAGAAATAATTGTGGGACCATTTGTTTACCACGATAAAATGAAATTAAAAACTAATTATGTAGCACAAGGCGTAAGAGTTGTGCCCAATGCAGTTGCGCGTTATGGTGCATTTTTAGCAAAAGGTGTAATTATGATGCCTTCTTATGTAAATATTGGTGCTTTTGTAGACGAAGGCACCATGGTTGATACATGGGCAACAGTAGGCTCTTGCGCACAAATAGGCAAACATGTTCACTTAAGTGGAGGTGTAGGCATCGGCGGTGTATTAGAGCCCCTTCAAGCTGCTCCTGTTATTATTGAAGATGGATGCTTTATTGGTTCAAGATGTATTGTGGTAGAAGGCGTACATGTTGAAAAAGAAGCCGTATTAGGTGCAAATGTGGTCTTAACCGCATCAACAAAAATAATTGATGTAAGCGGAAGCGAACCAGTAGAATATATCGGAAGGGTTCCAGCTAGATCGGTTGTGATTCCTGGATCTTATACAAAAGAATTTGCTGCAGGTGCATACCAAGTTCCTTGTGCTTTAATTATTGGCCAAAGAAAAGCTTCAACAGATTTAAAAACATCTCTTAATAATGCTTTAAGAGAATACAATGTTGCCGTATAAACAAATGAAAATAGGTTACGACGCTAAAAGAGCCTTTGCGAATTTTACAGGACTAGGCAATTATGCCCGCTCTACTATCAGTAATATTTGCAATGTGTTTCCTGCGCACGAATATTATTTATACACGCCGACAAAGGTGGCAGATGGCGCAAGTGATTTTATTCATGATATAAAACATGCACATATTCGCGGACCTCGAAATTTATTTTACGGTACATTTTCTGCAGCTTGGAGACGATTTGGAATTGCTGCAGATGCTGCTCACGATCAAATAGATTTATACCATGGTTTAAGTCACGAAATACCGGATGGCATTGAGAAAACCAATATCAAAACGGTGGTTACCATACACGATTTAATTTTCAAAAGATTCCCTCATTATTATAAAAAAATTGATCGAAAAATTTATGACAATAAAATTAAACATGCTGTAAAATTTGCACATACTATTATTGCTATTTCGGAGCAAACTAAAAAAGATATCATTGAATTTTACCAAGTAGCCGAAAATAAAATTGAAGTTATTTACCAAGCTTGCGATGCTATTTTTGAAAAAAAACAAACGAGTGTTGCAATAAATGTTGTGAAGGAAAAATATGCGCTTCCAGCTAATTATTTATTATATGTAGGCACTATAGAAGAAAGAAAAAATGCTTTGGTGATTTTACAAGCCATGCTAGCATTGCCTAGCCATGTGAAATTAGTAATGGTGGGAAAGAAAAAATCTTATGGCTTAATCATTGATGCATTTATAAAAAAGCACGAATTAAACGATCGGGTTATTCAAATCAATCAAGTAGATTTTAAAGATCTTCCGGCTATTTATCAAGCAGCAACAATATTTATTTACCCTTCTAAATTTGAAGGTTTTGGCATTCCAATAATTGAAGCATTGCATTCCGAAACGCCCGTAATTGCTGCAAAAGGTTCTTGTTTAGCAGAAGCCGGTGGCCCCAACAGCTTGTATTTTGAGCCAAGTAATGCCGAGGAACTTACCGGTTTAATTGCTGATTTATTAGCAGACGAATCTAAAAGGAAAAGTATGGCGGCAAGCGGCAAAAAATATGTCGAAAAATTCAATGGCGATAAAATTGCAACTGAATTAATGGGCCTCTATCAATCAATTTTATCGAGATGAATTATACAGAAGAAATAAAAAAAACAATTAACATATTAAATGCAGGTGGGACCATTCTCTATCCTACCGATACAATTTGGGGCTTAGGCTGCGATGCAAGAAACGAAGCGGCCATTGATAAAGTAATTGCTTTAAAAAAAAGACCTGCTGCTAAAAGTTTTGTACTGCTCTTAGACAACGAAAATAAAATCCAATCCTATGTTCAAGAAGTACCAGAAATAGCTTGGAGCCTCATAGAATTTGCAGATAGCCCAATGACGATTATTTTACCCAATGCAAAAAATTTAGCAAAAAATGCCATCAACGAAGATGGCAGTATTGGCATTCGAATTGTTAAAAGTGGATTTGCGCATCAACTCATTCAAAAATTTAAATTTCCAATTGTTTCTACTTCTATTAATCTATCTGGCGAAGCTGCAGCAATTGAGCGCAGCGACATTGACCCCTATTTTCTAACAGCTGCAGATTATGTTTGTGATTTAAATGAAAATGGTACCGGGAAACCTTCGAGCATTATTAAATTAGGGATCAACGGCACATTTGAATTTATCAGGAAATAACGCTTTTTTTCTTATTTTCACGCCAAATAAATAATACCTTTTGAAAAATCTGTTAACACATCCTATTATTCCAATCATTACCGAAGTAGCGCAAGAACGCAAAGTAGCGGTTTATGTGATTGGTGGATATGTGCGCGATTTATTATT
>JBILIO010000162.1:0-4021 GCA_044349915.1 Sphingobacteriales bacterium
AAACTTCCAGCCCATCCAATAGTTCCAACCATAAAAGCAATCACACCATATTCGATATTACTGCTATCAAAAAAAAACAAAGCAGAACAACTAATAGAACCAATTAAACAAAACACTTGCAAGAATCTTTTTTTAGTGCCGTTGTAATCTGCAATGCCCGATAAAATAGGCGATAACAAGGCGATAATTAAAAAAGAACAAGAAATTGCATAAGAGTATAAAGCAGAATTTAAAAAATCCATACCAAAAACACTTACCCTGTTGGTTCCGCCATTACTGGTTACCGCAGTCCAATAAATTGGAAAAATAGTAGATGTTATAGTTAAATTATATACAGAATTAGCCCAATCGTAAAATGCCCAAGCATTGATTACTTTTTTCTTTTGGGCCAGTGGCATGTTATCGGTAAACCTATCTATCATTCTTAAAGATAAAAAAAAAGCTATACCAAATGGTATAGCTTTTTAACTAATACTAAATTTATTAACGAATAAATACGCTAATTCCCATATTCAAACTGATTGAAGCATCAGCTCCTTCAGCAGGATTCATCCAATAATCTAAACCAGATAAAAAAGCTACTTTATCGCTCAACATCATTTGATAACCCGCGCCTACAGTTAAGCCTTCGTTAGAAGCACCTTCTGATAAACCATAAGAAACATTACCATACATTTTACTGTTTAGGTAATACCTACCTGCAAGTGAAATTGTAGTTTCTGCATCCATTCCATCTAGCTTGTGAAAACCTAAACCACCACCTAAAGCAATTTTTTCACTTAAGAAGTAATGAAGATTTGCACCTAAATGAATGTTTGTACTAGGCGATAAAGTAATATTTCCATTAGAACTTCCGCCTAATAAAATAGCACCCTTTTGATTCTGCGCATTCACATTTAATCCAATAAACGCTAATGCAATAATTAAAATAATTTTTTTCATGTTTGTTTTTTATAAAATGAATAATTAGTTAATTAATATAAATTTAACCTTAAGTTATTTTAGAGAAATTTGAAGTTATAAACATTTGTTAATCAAACTAAGATTTATTAAATATAAATACTTAATAATCAATAAGTTGATATTTTAAAAATATCGAATAGATATATATCATTTATTGCATTTTTGAATTCTTTTAAAAAAGGAACCATTAAATTTGAAACAAAAAATGTATGAAAACCCAATATAAGTTCTATATAACAACTTTTGTTTTAGGCATTGGCTTCCTACTTCATCAATTCAATCAAAAAATACAAGGTTATAATTTATCGCTGATTGATAGTTATTTTGATGCATTAATTTGTATTCCATTTGTATTATACCTCATTGGCCTAACCGAATATTTAATTTTCCATAAACCACTAAAAGTTTATTCTTTACAAACTGTTTTAGGTACTTCTCTATTTTTTATTATTGTTTTTGAATGGCTTGCTCCATTTTATCTTCAAATTGGCATATCAGACTACATTGATACTTTATTGTATTTGATTGGTGCAATTTTATACCTATTTATTAATCGTTTTTTTATTTTTAAAGATGCAAAACAGATCTATTAAATGTTGGAATTGTGGCACTTGGAATACCATAGATGGCCCCATCATTCAAAAGTGCGAATCTTGTCAGGAATTTCTTGATAAGAACAGCATAGCATTAAAGCATAAGAAAAGAAAACAAGACATCGCTTTATCTAAAAAAAATAAAACCATATTTAGTGTTAAAAAAACAGATCCAAATTGGCTTAAAAGCATTAAAACTGTATTTAGAAAAATAAACCTTACCTTTTTTACGATACTTTTAATTTTAACCTTTCTGATATTATTGACGCATGCTTAATTTCCTTACCTTTAAATAAATATCGCTGCGTTTTGATCAGTATCCTTATCCCTGTATTTAATACTAATTGCACACAATTAGCCAAACAATTGCAAGCGCAATGCGAATTGACGGGATTGGTATATGAAATAATTATTGCCGACGACGCTTCTACTATTCCCGAAATAAAATCGGCTAACTGCACATTAGCTGCAATTAAAAATGTACAATACATTGAATTAACAAACAACATTGGTCGTTCGGCCATTCGCAATTACTTAGCATCTGTAGCCAAACAAGCCTATTTATTGTTTATCGATGATGACATGGCCATGGTAGATGAGGAATACATTAAACGCTATGCCAATGTAATGGAGAGCGATGAAGTAATATATGGCGGTTTAGTTTATCCAAGCTATTATAAAGAAACTGCATTACTGAGAGAAACTTTTGGTAACGAGAGAGAAGTGAAATCGCTTGCCCAAAGATTAAAATCGCCAGCACAAAATATTGCAACTTGTAACTTAGTGGTAAAAAAATCGGTTTTTGAAGCGATAAAATTTAACGAATCTATTAAGCAATATGGTTGGGAAGACAACTTATTTGCTTTACAATTAGCCCAAAAAGGAGTAAAAATTGCTCATATCAATAACCCGCTTTTACATACGGGCATAGAAAGCAACGAAGTATATTTAGCAAAAACAATTATTGCTTGCAAAACCTTAGCCAGCTTGGTATTGAGCGAACAATACAAACTCGAATTGCAATCCATAAAACTTTACCGCGCGTATCAAAATCTAGCTAAATTAAATTTGATTGGGCTTTTTTGTTTTTGTTTTAAAATAATTAAAACAGGAATAGAAAATCATTTATGTGCTAAGCAGCCAAATTTAATTTTCTTTGATTTATGGAAATTATACCAATTGGCAATGGCATTAAATAGCAGCCACACTTCGGTAAATCGTCAATAATTTTTGAGATTCTTTTTGCCAATTATATTCCATTTTTGCAGCTTTACAATTGGTTACTAATCGTGCATGCAATTGTACATCATTTAATAATAAATTAATGGCCTGAACTAAGTTTTGTGTAGTTAATTCGCACATTACAGCCACTTCATGCTTGCTATTTATTTGTTGGTATTCTGGGAAATTATTTGTTATAGAAGGCAATTCTGCATGTATATAATCAAAGCATTTATTGTTGAGCGAGTAATAATAACTTAAACCTAAATTCTCCGAAACATTGATTCCAATATAGGCGTTTTGCGTAATGGGATTTAAATTTTCGGGTGCAATAAATCCTTTAAAAATAATTTTATTTTGTAATTGTAGGGTCTGCACTTGCAGTCTTAAATCTTCGCTGAGGTCGCCTTCTCCAACCAATACCAATTGACAATCTATCCATTGCATGGCTTCAATTAATTGCGCTAAACCCCTACCCTTATTGAGTGCGCCTTGATATAAAATATAGCGTTCTTGATGAATAGATGTATCTGCTGAAAAGTGCTGATCTATTAGGTATGGCACATTTCGAATAGTTTGAAAACGCGTATGATATTTGGCTTCGAATAATTGAGCAATAGAATCACTAACCGTATAACAATGCTTTAATTTAGGCACAATAAATTGTTCGATTCCTTGCCAAATTTTTTGAGTGATTGGCCTGTTGATTACTTCTGGCACTTCTGTAAAATACTCGTGGGCATCGTACACACAAGGTTTTTGTTTAATTCTTGAAACCAAATAACAAGGTAAAATGGTATCTAAATCAATGGCATTAACAATATCAAATGCATTAAAAAGTAAATAAAAAAACAAACGAATATTGAATTCTATGTAAAAAAACTTTCCTTTATCGAAAAAGCAATTTAACCTGTGTTGCTTATAAATAGCTGGTTTTAAAGGCAAAGAGTGCTTTCTATTTCGACCTAATAACAATACATCGTAGCCCGCATTTGCTAAAGAAGTAGCAATTTTATGCATGCGTTGATCGTAAGTAATATCGTTAGTTATGGTTAATATGATCTTTTTCAAGGAGGCCTTTTTGAGTAATTATCACTTCGTTTTTGTTAGCATATTGTATCAGCCCTTCTTCTGCGAATACTTGCATTTGAGCCAATACTTCTTGTTCTGGAATATCATTCACTTGTATTAATAAATCATTCAAATATAATGGTTCTGTAGCAATCATTTCAGCTAACCTAGCA
>JBILIO010000163.1:0-4019 GCA_044349915.1 Sphingobacteriales bacterium
CGCTTGGAAGACCATATACACTCATCTGTCCACTAAAACCACCACTTACAAAGTTGTAATAGGTGTCGTATTTGCCTGGAGCTACATACGATTTCTCAGCAGCATCGCCCGATACTGCATTGCTTGCATTTTTAGGTTTACAAGCGTTTAATATAACTATTGAACTTATCGCAAGTGCAATAGTTAGGATTGATTTTGTTTTCATATATTCTTTTTATAGATTATTTTACTCCGTCAATTTTTCTCATGAATTCTAGTATGTGTCTAGCCTCATCATCTGTTAATCCTTGATTTGGCATTCTCACTAAACAGATCTCTAATTGAGCCTGTACCTCTGGGTCTTTATTTATCATAGGATCTGGATTAGTGATAAAGTTCATGATCCATTGTGGTTGCCTGCGAATAGTTACCCCATTCCAACCTGGTCCTACTAGCTTTTCGTCTGTAGTTTTATGGCATGAAGAACATTTTACGCCGTACACTGCTTCACCATCGGTTGCCATGTTTTGGTCTAATGTTGCTGACAAGGCTACATTTGAAAATTTACCTTCCCCACGTTTTGGATCATAATCAGAAACCTCTTTGTTTTCTGTTGACTCATTGTTTGATTCGTTTTCTGTGGCTTCAGTTTGTTTATTGCTTCCTCCACAAGAAGCAAGTACTAGGCACATCGCTATTAGCGTGAATATTTTTCTCATAATTTGTTATTTTTTTAAATAATTAATAGTCCATCATCCTATTTTTACATATTACCCATAGAATGAATTTCTCTTATCGAGTATAAAACTACATCTGTAACAATCGTGATGTTATGATATTAGTCACCTATTGACATGATTAATATCATGTTAGGTCTCAAAAGCTATTTAGTAAAGGGTTTGGAGGGGTTTTAAGCGGAATAGCTGAGTAATCAGCTGTCTTTTTTTTGATAGAAACAAAAAAAGCCTCACGAATGTGAAGCTTTTGTTTGGTAGCCCGTAGGGGAATCGAACCCCTGTTTGAAGAATGAAAATCTCCTGTCCTAACCCCTAGACGAACGGGCCATTTGTTAGAATGGATTGCAAAAATAGACTTTTGAATCAGTCTTACAAAATTTATTTGAAAAAAAAGCCGAATGCCTCAGTTCCACTATTTTAGCTCCTCATTCTTTATTCGTATTTTTGAAGCATGAAAAATAGCATAAGGGTTGCAATTAATGGTTTTGGCCGCATTGGCCGCATTACCTTAAGAAGGTTGTTGGCAAATCCAATGGTAACAGTGGTTGCCATCAACGATTTGGCAGATGCCGCAACTTTGGCACATTTGTTAAAATACGACTCTATTCACAGGGGATTAGCAGCTAATATAAGGGCCGATGGTAATCATTTATGTATAGATGATCTCATTATACCTTGTTTTGCGTTAAATGACCCATCAATGCTTCCTTGGAAATATTTATCGGTAGATATCGTGATAGAATCTACTGGAAAGTTTTTAACAAGTGAATTAGCTGCTAAACATTTACAAGCAGGAGCGGGCCGCGTATTACTTTCGGCACCAGCAGCAGATAAACAAATTCCAACTTTAGTATTAGGCGTAAACGACACGCAAATAGATTGGTCTGCAAAAATAATTTCGAATGCTTCTTGTACCACTAACAATGTGGCACCGATGGTAAAAATATTAGACGAGCTGGGTGGCATTGAAGATGGATACATTACCACAGTACATTCTTATACCAGCGATCAAAATTTACACGATGCACCACATCGTGATTTAAGAAGAGCAAGAGCTGCTGCGGTATCAATGATACCCACTAGTACAGGAGCAGCAAAAGCCATTACTTCTATCTTTCCTCATTTAACAGGTAAGTTGGGCGGTGCCGGAATTAGGGTTCCCGTACCTAATGGTTCTTTAACCGATTTTACTTGCATCTTAAAAAAGCAAGTTACCGTTGCGCAAATCAACGAAGCATTTTTGAATGCATCACAAAATAGTTTAAAAGGAATCATGGAATATACCGCTGATCCTATTGTATCTATTGACATTCAAGAGAACACACATTCTTGCGTATTTGATTCCGAATTAACATCGGTGGTTGGGCGTTTGGTAAAAGTGGTAGGATGGTATGATAACGAATGGGCTTACTCCAGTCGCATTGCGGATATTGTAGAACGCATTAGGTTAATCGACTAATATTTTTTTAAATTTATTTATTCAATTTTTATTTTTCTGTTTATGTCTTTTCCAACAATCAATCAATTTAATTTTAATCAAAAGCGTGCATTAATTCGCGTCGACTTTAATGTTCCTTTAAATGCTGATTTTGAAATCACCGATGATACCCGCATGCGTGCTGCTATTCCAACGATTCAGAAAATTTTAAAAGATGGCGGGTCGATTGTATTAATGTCGCATTTAGGAAGACCAAAAGAAGGGCCTACGGCAAAATATTCTTTGGTACATTTAGTAAAACACTTAGCCGAAATTACTTTAGCAAATGTAAAATTCGCAGATGATTGTATTGGAGCAAATGCCAATCAATTAGCACAAGATTTAAAAGCGGGTGAAATTTTATTATTAGAAAATTTAAGATTTTATAAAGAAGAAGAAAAAGGCGATGTGGAATTTGCAAAAAAATTAGCCGCTTTAGGCGATGTTTATGTGAATGATGCATTTGGCACGGCACATAGAGCACACGCATCTACCACCATTGTTGCGCAATTTTTTCCAGAAAATAAAATGTTTGGCTATGTAATGGCAAACGAATTGGCCAATGCCGAGAAGGTCTTACATGCAGCCGTAAAGCCCTATACAGCCATTATGGGTGGCGCAAAAGTTTCTGATAAAATTTTATTAATCGAAAAATTAATTGACCGAGTAGATCATTTAATTATTGGCGGAGGCATGGCTTATACATTTGCTAAAGCATTAGGAGGAAATATTGGTTCTTCTTTAGTAGAAGAAGATAAAATTCCATTGGCACTTTCTTTAATTCAACAAGCAAAAGATAAAGGTGTAAATTTATGTTTACCCATAGATTCTATCATAGCAGATGCTTTCAGCAATGATGCAAATATTTCGACGGCAATGAACAATGCCATTCCTGACGGTTGGATGGGCTTAGATATTGGCGAAAAAAGCATACATGTGATGGAAGAAATTTTAGCCCAATCAAAAACTATTTTATGGAATGGTCCGATGGGCGTTTTTGAAATGAGTAATTTTGAGGCAGGCACTAAAGCCGTTGCAATAGCTGTAGTTAAAGCAACACAGGCGGGTGCCTTTTCTTTAATAGGAGGAGGAGATTCTGCAGCAGCGGTTGCTAAATTTAATTTATCCGATCAAGTATCTTATGTCTCGACCGGTGGTGGTGCATTGTTAGAATATATGGAAGGAAAAGTATTGCCAGGTGTTGCGGCTATACTTTCCTAATTCCAATTTATTTTTGTTGATCGATGTATTGAATTAATTCCACTACTTTATTAGAGTAGCCCCACTCGTTATCGTACCAAGCCACTAATTTTACAAAATGATCGTTTAACGAAATACCTGCGCCTGCATCAAAAATACAAGTGCGTGCATCACCTTTAAAATCGTTCGATACCACAGCATCTTCGGTATAACCAATAATTCCTTTGTATTCGTTTTCCGAAGCACGTTTCATTTCTGCTTTGATGGCTTCGTAGCTAGTTCCTTTTTTTAATTTACAAGTTAAATCTACGACCGAAACATCTGGAACCGGAACTCGAAAACTCATGCCCGTTAATTTTCCTTGCAATGCTGGAATTACTAATCCCACTGCTTTTGCAGCACCAGTAGAAGAGGGGATAATGTTTTGAAAAGCACCTCTGCCGCCTCTCCAATCTTTTTGAGAAGGGCCATCAACCGTGCGCTGTGTTGCAGTTACGGCGTGTATGGTAGTCATTAAACCTTCTTCTATTCCAAAAGCATCGTTAATCACTTTTGCAAGTGGCGCTAAGCAATTGGTGGTACAAGATGCATTCGAAATTATATGCATATCGTTAGTATATGTTTTT
>JBILIO010000164.1:0-4014 GCA_044349915.1 Sphingobacteriales bacterium
AGATGATATGATTCCGGCCGATAAGTTGAAATTATATTTAGAAAACAGAACCATCGAAATTGCGCCACTTGCATTTATGAGAGGCCGAACTTTAGACAACGCATTTGTAATTTTAGATGAGGGGCAGAATGCCACCGATATGCAATTG
Organism: Sphingobacteriales bacterium; assembly: GCA_044349915.1. GTDB lineage: Bacteria > Bacteroidota > Bacteroidia > Sphingobacteriales > Sphingobacteriaceae > CAIKLP01. The sequence goes on from JBILIO010000164.1 coordinate 149, forward strand.
AAAATGTTTTTAACCAGAATGGGACCGACTGCTAAATTTATTGTAACAGGCGATGTAACCCAAATAGATTTACCAAAAAAATCTATGTCTGGCCTGTTTAATGCCATTACCATTTTGAAAAACATTTCGGGCATAGATATCATATATCTTACTGGAGAAGATGTGGTAAGACATAAATTAGTAAAGAAGATTCTAGAGGCATACGGCGATATTCAATAATTATGTTAATAATTGTTTATTAGTTAACATAAATTAAATCATACAAATTTCGATATTTGTATAAATATTACTAGTATGACCGCTTTAAAAGAAACTGCTTTTCAATTTCCGCATCAAACGCAATTTTACAAAGGGAAAGTAAGAGACGTATATACCATTAACGACGATCTTTTAGTGATGGTTGCTTCGGATAGAATTTCTGCATTCGATGTAGTGTTGCCAAGTGCAATACCTTATAAAGGACAAGTGCTCAATCAAATTGCCGCAAAGTTTTTAGCCGCTACACAAGATATTATTCCTAATTGGGTAGTGTCGGTTCCAGATGCTACCGTTACCATTGGTAAAAAATGCGAAACATTTCCGGTAGAAATGGTTATTAGGGGTTACTTAGCAGGGCATGCTTGGAGAGAATATGCCGCAGGCAGGAGAGTGGTTTGTGGCGTTACGCTACCAGAGGGATTAAAAGAAAACGATTTATTACCCGAACCAATTATCACGCCTACCACAAAGGCACATGAAGGCCACGACGAAGATATTTCAAGAGAAGCAATTATTTCAAGCGGTTTAGTTTCGGAAGCAGATTATATTCAGTTAGAAAATTACACCAGAAAATTATTTGCAAGAGGCACAGAAATGGCGCTAGCAAAGGGTTTGCTCTTAGTAGATACCAAATACGAATTTGGAAAAATAGCCAATCAAATTTATTTAATCGACGAAATTCATACGCCAGATTCTTCGAGGTATTTTTATGCCGAAGGTTATCAAGAAAGACAAATTGCCGGAACAGAGCAAAAGCAACTTTCTAAGGAATTTGTTCGAAAATGGTTAATCGAAAACGGTTTTCAAGGTAAAGAAGGACAAACTGTACCCGAAATGACACCAGCAAAAGTGAAAGAAATTTCGGATCGTTACATCGAATTATACGAAAAAATTATTGCGGAGAAATTTATTCCGGTAGATAATTCAAATATTGCGCAGAGAATAGAAACAAATGTTTTAGCAGCTTTAAAAAATTTATCATGAAATTCGAAATAGACAAACACGAAAAATACGTATTGCTTAAACCTTTAGATATTGAAGAATTAAATTCTGAAAAAGCACCTAAGTTAAAATCGGAATTTAATGCCATCGAAGTAGAAGAGATCCGAAACATCATCTTAGATTTAAGCAATGTTTATACCGCAGACGAATCTGGTATCAGTGCCATTTTATATGGTGCACGCATGTGTAGAAATAATGTGGGTACCTTTGTATTGGTTGGTGTGTCAAACGATTTACAGAAGATTTTAGGCTTATCAACTACAGAAAACTACCTCAATATTGTACCCACAGTAACCGAGGCCATCGATTTTGTTTTTATGGAAGAAATTGAACGCGATTTAAATAATGAGTTAGGTAATGAATAAATAAAATGAGTGTTTTTGAAATTACTGTTTTAGGTAGTAGTTCTGCAACCCCGGCATACAATAGAAATCCATCGGCACAAATAATTAATTTGAACGATCATTTTTATTTAGTCGATTGTGGAGAGGCTACGCAAAACCAACTCAATAAATTCAAAATAAAATCTGCAAAAATTGACACCATTTTTATCTCTCATTTACACGGAGATCACTATTTAGGATTAGTAGGTTTATTATCTACGCTTCATTTAAATGGCCGTACAAAAGAGATGCATATTATTGGGCCTCCAGAGCTCAAAGAAATCATCGATTTACAGTTAAAAGTTTCGGAGACGCAATTACGCTTTCCTATTAATTTTAGGGCAACACAGGTAGATTACACCGAAGTAGTTTTTCAAAATAATGATGTAATAGTAGAAACCATTATTCTCCATCATCGCATACCTACTACGGGTTTTATTTTTAGAGAAGTTACGCGAAAACGAAAAATAAATACCGAAAAATTAAGCGAGTACGATATTCCTTTGGAGTACATTCCATTATTAAAAAATGGGATAGATTATTGCGATAAATTTGGAAGAACCATTCCGAATGCAGAATTAACTTTTGCGCCAATACCAGCCAAAACTTATGCCTATTGTTCGGATACTATTTATACCGAACATTTTTTAGATCAAATTGAAGGCATTGATTTTTTATATCACGAATCAACTTTTTTGCATGAATTATTAGCACGTGCCGAGGAAACCTTCCACACTACTGCCTTACAGGCAGCCGAATTAGCTAAAAAAGCAAACGTTAAAAAATTAATGATAGGGCATTTTTCTGCCAGGTACAAAGAACTTGATTTACTATTAGCCGAATCGCAGTCTGTATTTCCTAATACTGTTTTAGCAGTAGAAGGCCAACATTATTCGCTTTAGTTATTTTTTCGCTTTCCTAATTTCGCTAGAATCGCTCGGTTCTTTGTATTTTTTGTTTTTGCTACCAAAAAAAGATAAGTGAACATATCTTTTAGGATTCAATCGTAAATCAACCATTAATTTATCTAAATCTAAGGCAGTTTGATTGATGTTATGATACAATTGCTCGTCGTTTACTAATTGGCCTAAAGTACCTTGACCATTATTGATTTTCTCTGTAATGCTTGCTACTTGGGCAATAGCACGATTTGCATTGTCGATGGTTTGAATAAAATTAACTTTAGTAATGGAATCCGAAATCTGATTCAAATTGGTTAAAATGTCTGTTATTTTTTGGTTGTTATTTTTAAGATTGCTGGTAATGGATTCGATGTTTGCAGTAATGTTTGCAAATCTTGCAGATTGAAATTTCACTAATGTATCAATTCTGTTGGCAGTTTTTTCAAGTGTTTCGATGCTTCTTTTAATGCTCGAAAAACTTTCATCAATGTTGTTTCTGAAATTTGGATTTAAAATAGTTTGGACGGTAATTAAAATAGAATCCATGGTGCCCAACAGTTTTTCTGCTTTAGCTTTTACCGGTAAAACCTGCGTATTTACTGATTCTGAGAGACTCATCTCTACATCTGCTTGTAAAGTATCACCTTCTTGATGGTATGTTCTGGCGTCGCTAAATAACAATACAATTGCTTTTGCACCTAATAAATCTTGACTGGCAATTTTAGCAATAGAATTAATGGGAATTTTTACATTGGGTTGTAAAGTCAGCGTCGCAATCACTTCTCCATTTTCATTTAAATCTAAGGAAGTAACTTTACCTACATTAAATCCATTATATAAAATAGCGTTTGAAACCTTTATGCCATTGATGTTTTCGTATTTGGCATAATAATCGACGGTATTGGTGAATAGGTCTTTACCTTTTAAAAAGTTATAGCCTATTATCAATATGGTGATAGCGATAACGGTTAATGAGCCTACTTTGGTTTCGTTTGAAATTTTCACAAATGCTAATTTTTACAAATATAGCTTAATTTTCTTTTTCTAATTCGGTTTTAAATTCAATAAATGCTCTTAAAATAGAACTAGAAATAGCATTTTGGCCACTTTCGGAGGTTAAATATTGTTCTTCTTCTTTATTAGTTAAGAAACCAGTTTCAATTAAAATAGCCGGCATATTGGTTCTCCAAAGCACTAAAAAGCTTTCTTGTTTAACGCCTCTATTAAATCTTTGGTCGGTTTTAGAGAATTGACTTTGGATTTTAGCCGCAAGTGAAACACTTTTATCTAGGTTCTCATTTTGATATAATGAGAAGATAAT
>JBILIO010000019.1:0-14897 GCA_044349915.1 Sphingobacteriales bacterium
AGTAGGTGCAGCAGCAAATGTATATGATGGGCAACATTTTGCAGAAGTTGTATGGGCGCAGTATGCTTCTCAAAGTTTACCTCAGCAAAATATTTTTGAGGGTACTGGCTTAAAAAAAGAAGCCAACGTTTATTGTAAAATTGATTACGAATTTAAACCAAAATTTAACGCCTATTTAGATTTACAAACGCGTGTTATTCGATACCGTTTAGGGGGAGAAAATATTTATTTAATGAATATTTCCCAAAACGCTAATTATTTATTTTTTAATCCAAAGCTTGGAATATCTTATACGCCAAACCTAAATGAGGTGTTTTATATTTCTTATAGCATAGCGAATAAAGAACCTAACAGAGACGATTTGATTGGTAATTTAAGTCGAAGCAAAAAAGCATTGGCAGAACAATTAGCAGATATAGAACTTGGTTGGAAATACCAAAACAGTAAAATGCGTTCTGCCTGGAATGTGTATTATATGAACTATAAAAATCAACTTATTCCTACTGGTAAGCTCAACGATGTTGGAGAATCTATTCGAGAAAATTGCGCACAAAGTTATCGCTTAGGATTAGAGTGGAATGGTATGCTAGCGATTAGCTCTAAGCTTAGTATCGGCGCAAACGCGGCCATCAGCGCAAATAAAATACTTAACTATACCGACGTCTTGTATAATTACGATCCAATAAATTATTCAATTATTGACACCATTGAGCAACAGTATCAAAAAACAAACCTTGCTTATTCACCAGCCATCATAATAGGCGCTGTTATTAATTATCAGTTTTCAAAAAGTATAGGTTTTAGTCTTCAAAATAAATATGTTGGCAAACAATATTTAGATAATACAAGCAGTAAGGAAAAAATGATCAAGGCATTTATGGTAAACGATTTAATCATTAATTATATTAAGCCATTAAAAAATAAAACAATATTGAACTTAGATATAAAATTAGCTAATTTATTAAATCGTAAATATGTAGCCAATGGTTACACTTATTCTTATTTAGTTGGTGGCGAAAAAACAACTGCTGTTTATTATTACCCACAAGCTACAAGATCCATATTATTGGGCTTGAGCTTAAAATTTTAAAGTATAGATTAATACAAATACTATATTTTTGAAGTATAACTAGCATAGGGAATGAGCATTTCTTCTAAAGAAATTCCTCCATGTTGAAAGCTATTCGCAAAGAAGTTTGCAAAATGATTGTAGTTGTTTTGGTATACAAAGTAGGTGTCATTTTTCGCAAAAATATAGGTTTGACTCATGTTGACTTTAGGTAAAAATGCGTCTGCTGGATTTTTAATTTCAAACACATCTTTTGCTACATAGTTCAAATTTTTACCTTGTTTGTATCTCAGGTTACTATTCACCGAACGGTCTCCAATTACTTTACTTGCTGTTTTAACTCTAATAGTTCCATGATCGGTTGTAATTACTAGTCTTGCATTTTTTTGTGCAATTTTTTTGATAATTTCTAGTAATGGAGAATGCTCAAACCAAGAATAGGTAAGTGATCTATACGCAGATTCGTCTGGCGCTAATTCTTTGATCATGTCCATCTCTGTTCTTGCATGCGACAACATATCTACAAAATTGTATACAATCACGTTTAAATTATTTTTAAATAAATGATGCACATTTTCTGCTAAGTCTTTTCCTTGTTCGTTTGTGGTTATTTTATGATAACTACTTTTAATATCTTTTCTGGCTCTTTGTAAATGATCAATTAAAAATTCCTCTTCGTGTAAGTTTTTCCCTCCTTCATCTTCGTCATTTTTCCATAACTTAGGAAAACGTTTTTCCATTTCGTTTGGTAACATGCCCGAAAATATTGCGTTTCGAGCATATTGCGTAGCCGTTGGTAATATGCTTACATATAGTTCTTCTTCTTCTAATCTAAAATATTCGTTTACCAATGGCGCAATTATTTTCCATTGATCATATCTTAAATTGTCGATTAAAATAAAGAAGGTAGGCTGTGTTTCTGATAAATTTGGGAACACTTTTTTTCTTAAAACACTATGCGAAAGCATGGGCGCTTTATCGGGTTGTTGTAACCAAGACAAATAATTTTTCTCTACAAATTTTGAAAATAAGGCGTTTGCTTCCGATTTTTGTAATGTTAAAATCTCGTGCATCCCTGCATCTTCTAATTGTTCTAGTGCTAGTTCCCAGTATACGAGCTTACGATAAGCATCCATCCATTCCTCTATGTTTTGCACATCGTTGAGTTGGCTGCCTAAATTTCTAAATTCTTGTTGGTAAGCCGAGGCCGTTTTTTCTGTAATTAACCTTTTATTATCAAGAATTTTTTTGATGGTTAATAATATTTGTTTCGGGTTAACGGGTTTTATTAAGTAGTCTGCAATTTTTTTACCAATTGCTTCTTCCATTAAATATTCTTCTTCGTTTTTGGTAATAAGTACAACGGGAATTTCGGAATTGAAATTTTTTATTTCAACCAGTGTTTCTAAGCCAGTTAAACCAGGCATATTTTCATCTAAGAAAACCAAATCGAAATAATTAGTTTTAATTAAATCAATCGCATCTGCGCCATTAGTAACTGTTTTTACCTGGTATCCTTTTTCATTTAAAAATAAAATATGGGGCTTTAAAAGGTCAATTTCATCATCTGCCCATAATATCATCGTATCTTGCATCTTTCTTTTTTCTTATTGTTAAATTTAACAACTTTACCTTCATTTTATTATCCTAATTCCATTGAACAAGAAGAAATTATTTAACGACCCTGTTTATGGCTTTGTGAGTATTGCTTACGAAACCGTTTTCGATTTAATAGAACACCCTTATTTTCAACGTTTAAGAAATATTAAACAGCTGGGACTTACCCATTTAGTATATCCTGGCGCATTGCATACCCGTTTTCATCATGCTTTAGGAGCCATGCATTTAATGGGTATTGCGCTCGAAACTTTGAAAAACAAAGGGGTTGCTATTACAGAAGAAGAAGCCGAGGCGGTAACTATCGCTATTTTGTTACATGATATTGGACATGGCCCATTCTCACATGCATTAGAAAGTTGCATTGTACCTGGTGTTCAGCACGAAGCATTGTCTGTATTAATTATGCATCGCTTAAATAAAACATTTAATGGAAAATTAAGCTTAGCCATTGCCATTTTTGAAAACAAATACGAAAAGAAATTTTTACATCAATTAGTGTCTAGTCAATTAGACATGGACAGATTAGACTATTTAAATAGAGATAGTTTTTATACGGGAGTTTCTGAAGGGGTAATCGGATTCGATCGTATTTTAAAAATGTTACATGTTGTAAATGATGAATTAGTTGTAGAAGAAAAAGGAATTTATTCTATCGAGAAGTTTTTAATTTCTCGTAGATTAATGTATTGGCAAGTGTATCTTCACAAAACGGTTATAGCAGCAGAACAATTATTAGTTAAAATATTTCAACGTGCTAAAGCTATTGCAAACAAAGGCGTTCCACTATTTGCAAGCCCATCGTTCAATCTTTTATTAGCAAACAAAATTAGTACCGAAGCATTTTACGAAAACGAATTATACCTCGATGCATTTATGAAATTAGATGATAGTGATTTGTTTTCTGCTATTAAAGTATGGGCCGAACATGAAGACCCGATTTTAGCTAAACTGTGTAAATTATTAATCGACCGAAAATTATTTACGATTGAAATGCAAAACGAAGCATTTACGCCAAAAAGCATTCAAGCGCATAAAGACAAATTAACTATTTCGTTTCCACTTACTTCTGAAGAGCAAGATTATTTTGTTTTTTCGGGAAAGATTACGAACAATGCCTACAACATGGAAGTAGGTAAAATAAATATTTTAACAAAATCAAAAGGCCTAATTGATATTGCAGATGCCTCAGATAATTTAAATTTATCTGCTTTGAGTAAAACAGTTGAAAAATATTTTATTTGTTATCCTAAATAATATTCCTGCTATTCAGATTTGTAACTTTAATGGATAATTTTAACTTTGTATCATGCAATTTACCGCTCAAGAAATTTGTTTAATGCTTCAAGGCGAGTTGGATGGAAATCCAGCAGAAGTGGTCAATGCATTGTCTAAAATCGAGGAAGGAAAAAAGGGAACCCTATCTTTTCTTTCTAATCCTAAATACGAACATTTTCTTTATGATACGCAAGCATCAATAGTAATCGTTAATAAATCTTTAAAGTTAGAAAAAACAGTTAAGGCTACACTTATAAAAGTTGATAATGCATACACTGCATTTTCAGTTTTGCTTGATAAATACAATACCATAAAATTACATAAATCAGGAATCGAACAACCTAGTTTTATAAGTGAATCGGCTACAATGGGCGCTAATTGCTATGTTGGTGCCTTTGCATATATTGGAAATAACGTAACGATTGGAAATAATGTAAAATTATATCCGCAAGTTTTTGTTGGAGACAATGTAACTATTGCAGATGATACGACTCTTTTTGCAGGCGTTAAAATATATTCAGATTGCGTAATTGGCAAGGGAGTAATAATTCATGCTGGAGCGGTAATTGGTAGTGATGGTTTTGGTTTTGCACCGCAAGCCGATGGCACTTATCAAAAAATTGCTCAAATTGGAAATGTGATTATTGAAGATTTAGTAGAAATTGGATCCAATACCAGTATCGATCGTGCAACCATGGGTTCTACTATTATTCGTGCAGGGGTAAAGCTCGATAACTTAATTCAAATAGCTCATAATGTAGAAATTGGTAAAAACACGGTAATCGCTTCTCAAACGGGCATTTCGGGCAGTACGCATATTGCCGAAAATGTGGTTTTAGGTGGTCAAGTTGGTGTTGCAGGCCATATTCATGTTGCTAAGGGTTCTCAAATAGCGGCCCAATCAGGTATAACCAAAACCGTCACGCTCGAAAACAAGCAATGGGGAGGCTCTCCACTAGCTCTTTTCCGCGATTCTTTGAAAAATCAAGCGGTTTATCGCAGGCTTCCAGAGCTCGAAAAACGCATTGAGGAGCTAGAACAGCAACTCAAGCAGAAGAGTTCATAATTTAATCGTTCAAACATTTTGTATAAAGGCAGTTTCTAGATACATTTGCGGGAATAACCCTAGCTAATGAATCTAAAACAAACTACCATTAAAGCTCCTGTAACAGTAAAAGGAGTTGGTTTACATACGGGTAAAGAAGTGACCATGACTTTTAAGCCTGCGCCAGAAAATCATGGGTTTAAATTTCAACGCATCGATTTACCAGGTTCTCCAATTATTGATGCCGATGTAGATAATGTAACGGATACTTCTAGAGGAACAACAATTACCCAAAACGGAGCAAGTGTTTCTACTGTAGAGCACACCTTGGCTGCATTAGCAGGTTTAGAGCTCGACAATATTTTAATTGAAATCGATGCGCCCGAAACGCCTATTATGGATGGCAGCTCTATTATTTTTATAGAAGAGCTCGAAAAAGTTGGTTTCGAAATTCAGGATGCAGATAGAGAATATTTTGTAATTCCTTCCAATATCACTTATTCAGAATCTGATCGTCAAGTAGAAATGGTGGCGATGCCATACATCGATGACTATCGCATTACGGTAATGGTAGATTATAACTCACCTGTATTAGGCAGTCAGCATGCGGGTTTGTCGGGTATTGCACAATTTAAAAAAGAAATTGCTTCTTGCAGAACTTTTTGTTTCTTGCACGAATTAGAAATGCTTTTAAAAAATAATTTAATTAAAGGCGGAGATTTAAATAATGCAATTGTAGTAGTTGATAAAGTGGTAAGCGAAGAAGAATTAGATCATCTTGCTAAATTATTTAATCGAGATAAAATTGCAGTTGCTAGAGAAGGTATTTTAAACAATGTAGAGTTGCGTCATCAAAACGAACCTGCTCGACATAAATTATTAGATGTAATTGGCGATTTAGCTTTAATTGGCATGCCATTAAAAGGGCATGTGATGGCCGCAAGACCTGGACATGCAGCCAATGTTGCATTTGCTAAAAAAATCAAAGCATTAATTAAAAAAGATAAAGCGAAAAAAAATATTCCAGTTTATAATCCTAACGTGCCACCAATTTATGACACCATAGGCATCATGAATATTTTACCACACCGTCAACCATTTTTATTAATCGACAAAATTATTGAATTGTCTTCTAAGCATGTGGTGGGTGTAAAAAATGTAACCATGAACGAAGAGTTCTTTAAAGGTCACTTTCCCGGAAACCCAGTAATGCCGGGCGTTTTACAAGTTGAAGCAATGGCGCAAACAGGCGGAATTTTAGTTTTAAATACTGTTCCTGATCCAGAAAATTATTGGACTTATTTTATGAAAATTGAAAATGCAAGATTCAAAGATAAAGTTGTACCAGGCGATACTATTCTTTTCAGATGTGATTTAACGGCTCCTATTCGTAGGGGAATTTGTCAAATGAAAGGAATTGCATTTGTTGGTGATAAAATTGTAATGGAAGCAGAATTAATGGCACAAATAGTAAGAAGAAGTTAAATTAGCAACATGAATCAATCCCTTACCTATATTCATCCAGAAGCAATCATTGGCGAAAATGTGACCATCGATCCATTTGTTTCTATTCAAAAAAATGTAACCATTGGCGATGGTACTTGGATAGGATCCAATGTAACAATTATGGAAGGTGCCAGAATTGGTAAGAATTGTAAAATATTTCCGGGGGCAGTAATTTCTGCTATTCCACAAGATTTAAAATATAACGGCGAAAACACTACAGCCGAAATTGGCGACAATACCACTATCAGAGAATTTGTTTCTATTAACAAAGGAACCACTGAAAAATACAAAACGGTTGTTGGAAAAAATTGTTTAATTATGGCTTATGCCCATGTTGCCCATGATTGTATTTTGGGCGATAATATTATTTTAGCAAACAGCGTAAACTTAGCAGGACACGTAACCATAGAGGATTACGCAATCTTAGAAGGTATGGCTGCTGTTGGACAATTTTTAACCATAGGTGCGCATAGTTTTGTTGCAGGTGGCACATTGGTTAGAAAAAATGTTCCTCCTTTTACTAAAGCTGCAAGAGAACCAATCAGTTATGTTGGTATTAATTCTGTTGGCTTAAGAAGAAGAGGATTTACAGATAATAACATTCATCAAATAGAAGATATCTATAGAATTTTATTTGTTAGAGGTTTAAGCACCTCGAATGCATTAACACAAATCGAATCCGAAATACCTTCCTCTCCAATCAAAGATCAAATTTTATCTTTCGTTAAAAACTCTAAAGAGGGCATCATGAAAGGCATAGGTCGAAATGTATGAGAATCGAATTAAGTGGGCTTGGTAAAAAATTCAATAGAGATTGGATTTTTAAAGGCATAAACTTTACTTCAAATCCAGCAGACCGCATTGCCATTATTGGTCCAAATGGTTCTGGAAAATCTACTTTATTACAAGTAATTTCAGGAATACTCAGTCCCAATGCGGGAGCAATTCATTTTAGTAAAAATAATACTGCCATAGCCATCGAATCTTTTTTCACACACATCACTATTGCAGCACCCTATTTAGAATTGCCAGAAGAAATGACCTTGTTGGAATTAATTAAATTTCATTTTTCTTTTAAAAATAAATTAGGATTTCATACAGCAGAAGATTTAATCACCTTAATTGGATTAAACAAAGCAACGAATAAAGAAATAAGGTATTTTTCTTCTGGTATGAAACAAAGAGTAAAGCTTGCACTAGCCTTATACAGCGATGTTGATTGTATTCTGCTAGATGAGCCTACCACTAACTTAGACGAGCAAGGCACGCAATGGTATTTAAATTTAATAGATACGATGTTAGGTAATAGAACTATTTTTGTGTCCTCTAATCAAGCACACGAATATTCATTTTGTAATAAGCAAATATTAATTGCAGACTATAAGTCTAAATAATAAATTAGTAAATCGAAAAAAAATAATTATGGCAAAAGCGTCAGAAATAAAAAACGGATCAATTATTAGATTCAATGGTAATTTAATTGCGGTAGAAGAAATCATTCACCGTACGCCAGGAAATTTGCGAGCATTTTATCAAGCGAGAATGAGAAATGTAAAAACTGGCAAGTTAGTAGAATATCGTTTTCGTACAGACGAAGAAGTAGAAATTTGTAGAGTAGAAACAAAAGATTATCAATATTTATATGAAGATGGAGATTTCTTTGTCGTAATGGATAATGAAACTTTCGAACAATTTAATATTCCTAAATTCTTATTCGGCAATTCAGCAAAATTTGTTACCGAAGGAATGAATTTAATTGTTGCATTCGAAAGCGATGAGCCTATTACAGCCCAAGCGCCTACCCATGTAGAGTTATTGGTTACTTATACCGAACCGGCTGTTAAAGGCGATACGGCAACCAATGTAACAAAATCAGCAACTGTTTCTAACGGGGCCGAAATTAAGGTTCCATTGTTTATTAACGAAGGGGATAAAGTTAAAATAGACACCAGGAATGGTGATTATGTAGAGCGAGTAAAATAAATAAATGTTAAAGTCGGAAGCAAGAGCCCTATTTTTAACGAAAAGAAAAAGTATTTCTTTGGAAGATAAATTATTGCTAGACCAAGCTATTTTATTAGAGTTTAAAAAAATAGATTTGACTACAATTAAATGTATTCATATTTATTTGCCGATAAATTCTCAAAACGAATGCAATACTTATCCAATCATCGAATTCATTCGGGAAAACTATCCGAAAATTAATATGGCCATACCAAAAGCTAATTTTGAAAATGGACAAATGGATGCGGTATTTTTTAATGCAGACACCCAATTAGCGACAAATAATTTAGGAATAGCAGAGCCTATTAATGGAGCAGCAATAGATCCTATGGTCATCGATATGATTATTTGTCCATTACTTGCTTTTGACCTCAAAGGCAATAGGGTAGGCTATGGTAAAGGTTTTTACGATCGTTTTTTAGCTCAATGTAAAACAGATGTAATCAAATTAGGCCTAAGTTATTTCGAGCCAATCAATAATTTAATAGATTGCAATGAAAGCGATTTGCCACTGAGTAGTTGCATTACGCCTACTCAATATTATTTTTTCGATAGATAAGCGTTTCTTGCTTTGATAAAATCGGTGATTAAATAAGCATTTAATTTTCCAACGGTATTTACTTTAGCATTTAATTCTGCTGCGCCTTCGGCTAAATGTAAATAGGCAACACTTAATCTGCTCGAAGCATGGTGTAACATATTTCTAATTTCAGCTGTACTCCATCCACAAGGAGTTGCTGCGCTTGATGGAATATTTTCGACGCCATCTAAATCAATTTCAATACCACATAAATCATCATATATAAATTCAATGGCAGAGTCGAGCGCATTAAGCATGGTATATTTATTTCTTATTTTAATTTCTTCGTAGGTAAAGCACCTAATTTCAGAATTGTTTAACAGTTCTGCTGTAACGCTTGCTGGGCTGTAGCTTTCGTGAAGGCCAAATAGGGCATAGTTTTTTAAGTAACCTTCTTCTTTGGCGTATCTGAATCCGTTTCCACTGTGTCTGCCTTCTTTATTTCTATAATCCGAATGTGGGTCTATATTAATTACATTGATTGCATTGGCATTTGCTTTTGCAATACCTTTTATTAAACCATATGCATTATTATGGCCACCGCCAATCACAATTAGCTCTTTTCCGTTTTGATAAATGGATTGAATAAATTGGTAAACAATTTCATCTATCTGCGCAGTCATTGTTCTTAATTCGTCGCTGTTTTTATTTTCAGATTGCTGAAGTAATTCGGCAAAATCAAAATAGCCTAATACTAAAATTTCTTCCCCATTTAAAAACTGGTTAGACTGCATAGATAATAATGCCGATAGGCTTTGTTCCCAAGCAGTGGTAGCGCCTGGCTTACCAAAGTTTGCACGAATGCCAATATCTTCTGGAATACCAATTAAAATATATTTTGCACTGGAGTTTTTTATTGCAACAACAGGATCTATCCCATCAATGGTTTGCACCTGCTCTCCAATTTTAGTTTCATCGGCTCTTACCGAAAAATATTTTTCTAATTCTATTGCCTTGTAATAATGAAAGTTGTTATTCATATTTTTTACCATTAATTAAAACTTGATCAATTAAATTTGATCCAAATGCATAAGGTATAAATGCTAAAGAAGGAATTGCTTTAGTGATGATTAAATTTGCTTTTTTCCCAATGGTAATGCTTCCCAATTCGTTAGCAAGTTCCATGGCATGTGCAGCATTAAAAGTAAGCGCGTTAAAAGCTTCTTCGGGTGTCATTTTTAATTGTGTACAAGCCAAAGCCATGATAAAAGGCATATTGCCACTGGGTGAGGAGCCAGGATTGTAGTCGCTTGCTAAAGCGATGGCTAGATTGGCATCAATCATTTTTCTTGCAGGTTGATAAGCGATACCTAGAAAAAATGCAGCAGATGGCAAAATAGTTCCAATGGTATTGCTGTTTTTTAATGCATCGATTTCTTCCGTGCCAACACATTCTAAGTGGTCTACCGAAATGGCATTATTGGCAATACCAACTTGTATGCCACCCGAATAATTTAATTGATTGGCGTGTATTTTTGCTTTTAATCCATGTAAACTACCAGCTTTTAAAATGCGATCTGTTTCTTCTGCATTAAAAAATCCATCTTCACAAAAAACATCTATATAGTCTGCTAAATTTTCTTTTTGAATAGCAGGTAACATTTCATTCATGATTAGATCAATGTATCCTTGATGATTGTTTTTGTATTCGGATGGAAATGCGTGTGCGCCTAAGAAGGTAGCTTTAATAGGTATTTCAAAGCTTTCTTTTAATCGTTTGATCACTCTTAGCATTTTTAGTTCTCCTGCTAAGCAAAGACCATAACCACTTTTTATCTCTATAGCACCAGTGCCCATTTTTATGAGTGTATGTAACCTAGCGCTTGCACTTTCAAATAATTCTTCTTCCGATGTTTCATTTAATTTTTTAGCAGAGTTTAAAATCCCTCCACCATTTTTCGCAATCGTTTCGTACGATACTCCTTTTATTCTGCTTACAAATTCATCTTCTCTACTACCAGCAAAAACAATATGGGTATGTGAATCGCACCAAGTAGGTAAAATAGATTTACCTTTTACGCTCATCACTTCTTTAAAGCTAGCAATATCTACATCAGCAGCTATCGTCTCCATTTTCCCAAAACCACTAATCAAGCCATCATGAATGCTTAACCAAGCATTGTTCAGTTGTTCTATATTTCCTAGCTCAGCGCCTTTAAATACGCCTCTTCCAGCTTGTTGAATGCCGTATAATGTTTGAATATCTGTAATGATTAAACTCATGTTAATTCTATCAAAATTGGACAATGATCGGAATGTTTAGCATCTGCTAATATAGTTGCTCTTTTTAATCTGCTTTTTAAAGAATCAGATATTAAATGATAATCAATACGCCAACCTAAATTTTTGGCACGGGCACCAGCTCTATAGCTCCACCAAGTATATTGATGCGGTTCGGAATTAAAATGTCTAAATGAATCTACAAATCCATTATTAATAAATTTTTCCATCCAATCTCTTTCTGCAGGTAAAAATCCAGAAGAATTTGCATTTGATTTTGGATTATGAATATCGATTGGTTTATGGCAAATATTGTAATCACCAGAAATAATCAAATCTGGATACTGCCATTTTAATTCATGAATATATTTTTCAAAGAAATCTAAGAATTCGTATTTAACTTGTTGTCTATCTTCTCCACTAGAGCCAGATGGTATATAAACACTCATAATAGAGCAGTCTTCAAAATCTGCACGAATAATTCTACCTTCTTGATCATACAGTTCGTGACCACATCCATAGCTCACATTTTTTGCTTTTATTTTTGAAAATATAGCCACTCCGCTATATCCTTTTTTAACGGCAGGGTACCAATAGTGATGGTAGCCCATATCTTCTAGCATTTTTATTTCTGCAGGAATTACCTCTGGGGTAGCTTTAATTTCTTGTAAGCAAATTACATCGGCATTGCTTGCTTGTAACCAAGCTAACCAATTTTTATTCATTGCCGAACGAATGCCATTTACATTATAGGAGATAATCTTCATTTTTATAAACTAAACAAAAAGCATTTACTTTTTTTATTTTTATATTTTTTTAATACCGATCCTTTAATAATTCTCACATCTTGTTCGGGTCTGTCTGCAGCAGCGGTTTTAACACTTGCAATTGCATCTAGTGTTTCAAATCCATTTACTAATTCACCATAAACCGTATAATTATTATCAAGGTGAGGCGTGCCCCCTACTGTTTTATAGCTGTTGCGCTGTTCTGCTGTGTATTTCCAACCACTTCTTTGTTCCATCATATCCAAGTCGGTATCTTTGAATGTCTTACCTTGCACAATATAAAATTGACAATTACTACTTGATTTTTCTGGGTTGTTATCTCTTGCGGCAGCAAGCACTCCTTTTCTATGAATTAAATTTGGATTAAATTCTGCAGGTATTAAAGCCCTGTTTTTAGCTTCTCCATTTCCTAAGCTTTGTTGCGCGGTTGCTTGTTTTGAATCTGGATCGCCACCTTGTATCATAAAATTTTTAATCACGCGATGAAATAAGATGCTATCATAGAAACCCGTTTTTACAAGATCAATCATATTGTCTCTATGCTTTGGCGTTTCATTGTACAATTTTAAAATGAGTTCTCCTTTAGTGGTTTCAAATTTTATATAAGTACATTTTTCTTTTTTAGGGTTTGCAATTACTGTTGTTACAAATAGTAAAAGTGCGAGGACTAGGCTGCTTATTTTTTTCATGGCTATTAATTTTCTTTTGCTAATTTAACTATTCTGCTAATTCTTCGAAATAGTGAATGATTAATTGTTTTAAAAGGTATTCTTGCTCTATAAGCGTATAAGCAGGTATTGCTTTAATTATTTTCCAATGCGGCCAACCATCTTGATCTAGTCCTTCTAATTCATAAAAGCCCATTTCACTTAACAGCCTGCAATTAGCAATATGCATTAATTCTTCTTTTTGTCTTTTAGTAAACTTTTTAGGTCCTTGACCTAACTCTTGTACACCTATTAAAAATAAGATGGTTTTAATATCTGGGGTATCGGTGTCAAAATCTGTTGCGATTTTAGTACAAAGGCTTAACCATTTTTGGTTGATTATTTTTACATCCATGTTTAGTTTTTTTG
Source organism: Sphingobacteriales bacterium (assembly GCA_044349915.1). Lineage (GTDB taxonomy): Bacteria > Bacteroidota > Bacteroidia > Sphingobacteriales > Sphingobacteriaceae > CAIKLP01. Next base: position 13,184 of record JBILIO010000019.1, read on the forward strand.
ATTAATTTTTTCAAGTGTATTAATTGCAGCACTTAAAGAATGAATTTGATCTAGTTGTAAAATTAAAACTGATTTATTTTCTTTTAATTTAATTCCGTAGGGATTATGTTGAACATAACTAATGATGGCTTGAAATTTAGCAGATTCGTAAAATCCTGAACTTGGATTTGCAGGAAAATATCCTCTTAGCACATTTTTCTTTAAGGTTATTTTTTCAAAACAAAGCGAAACAGCTATCCACTGAAGCCTAATGGCATTCAGCAATTCGGCTACTTGTAATGGAATGGGTCCAAAGCGATCCGTCATATTTTTTTCAAACAATAACAAATCTACCTCATTTGTTATTTTGTTTAATTCTGTATATAAATTTAATCGTTCTGCAATAGCATTTACATATTCATCGGGTATCAATAAAGCTAAATCGGTATCTAGTTGACAAAAGCTAACATGTGGCCTGGCCACTTCTTCGGCAAACAAATCTTTAAATTCAGCTTCTTTTAATTCTTGAATAGCTTCATCTAATATTTTATGATATAATTCAAAACCAATTTCTGCAATAAAACCACTTTGTTCGGAACCTAATAAATTACCCGCACCCCTAATATCTAAATCGCGCATGGCAACATTAAAACCGCTACCCAAATCAGAAAATTCTTCAATGGCGCTTAATCTTTTTCTTGCTTCTGGTGTAATAACCGAAAGTGGGGGGCTTAATAAATAACAGAAAGCTTTTTTATTGGAACGACCAACCCTGCCGCGCATTTGATGTAAATCACTCAATCCAAAATAATGCGCATTATTAATAATCATGGTATTGGCATTCGAAATATCTAAACCAGATTCAATAATGGTAGTTGCAATTAATACATCAAATTCATGACTCATGAATTTTAACATTACATCTTCTAGTTGATCTCCTTCTAATTGTCCGTGTCCAACACCAATGCGAGCAGATGGACAAAGTTTTTGAATCAAACCTGCCATATGCATAATGTCTTGTACCCTATTATGTATAAAAAATACCTGGCCGCCTCGATCAATTTCATACTCAATGGCTTCTTGAATTAATTTTTCATTGAACACATGAAGCTCAGTATTTACAGGTTGTCGGTTGGGTGGTGGTGTATTGATAATAGATAAATCGCGTGCACCCATTAAAGAAAAATGTAGTGTTCTCGGAATAGGGGTAGCAGTTAAAGTAAGCGTATCAACGTTGGCCCTAAATTGCTTTAACTTTTCTTTTGTACTTACGCCAAATTTTTGTTCTTCATCGATAATAAGCAAACCAAGGTCTTTAAATTTAATGTCTTTACTTACAATTCTATGCGTGCCAATTAGAATATCAACTTTACCTTCTGTTGTTCTTGTTAATGTTTCTTTAATTTCTTTAGCAGTTCTAAATCTCGAAACATATTCAATATTACATGGAAAATCTTTTAACCTTTCTTTAAAAGTTTTGTGATGTTGCATGGCTAAAATGGTAGTCGGTACTAATATAGCTACTTGCTTACTATCCGAAACTGCTTTAAATGCAGCTCTTATAGCAATCTCTGTTTTTCCAAAACCTACATCACCGCAAATTAAGCGATCCATTGGGTGTGGCGATTCCATGTCTTTTTTAAAATCGATGGTTGCTTTAATTTGGTCTGGAGTATCTTCGAACATGAACGACGCTTCTAGTTCATTTTGCAAATAAGTATCAGGCGAAAATGCA
>JBILIO010000165.1:0-3957 GCA_044349915.1 Sphingobacteriales bacterium
GTATTACATGAAAGCTGAATTGCGTTTCGAAAAATATTTCGCTTATATATTATTTTTCTTTACTGCCATGTTTGGCTTGGTGCTGTCAAATAATTTATTTTTGACTTATATTTTTTGGGAATTAGTTGGATTTGCATCTTATGCTTTAATTGGTTTTTGGCGAACAAAAGATTCAGCAATTTTGGCAAATAAAAAAGCATTTATCATCAATAGAATTGGCGATTTAGGTTTTTTAGCAGCGATTTGTATTTTATTCAATCAGTTTCAAACCCTCAACATACATAGCATAGAGGTGATGCTGCAAACTTCTCCAAAAGATTTACCTGCTTTGTATCTCGCCAGTTTTGCCATTATAATAGCGGTGATTGCTAAATCTGCGCAGTTTCCATTACATGTTTGGTTGCCAGATGCAATGGAAGGGCCTACGCCTGTTTCGGCGCTTATACATGCTGCTACCATGGTTATTGCGGGGGTATACCTCTTGTTAAGAATCGCTTTCTTTTTTCCGCCAGAGGCTTTGTTGTTTTTAAAATACATTGCTATTATCAGTATGGTAATGGCTTCTCTATTTGCGATCGTACAACAGGATATCAAAAAAATATTAGCATACTCTACTATTTCGCAAATTGGTTTTATGCTTTTCGCTATTAGTATAGGCAATCAACCACTCGCATTATTTCATTTATTAACGCATGCTTTTTTTAAAGCGGCCTTGTTTTTAACAGCGGGTGTTTTTATTCACGAAAATAAAACGCAAGATATACGCAACTTAACAGGCGCTGCAAAGCAACAGCCCATTGCATTTATTGCTTTTAGTATTGCGGCCGCTGCCTTAATCGGCTTGCCATTTACAGCTGCTTATTTTTCTAAAGAAGCCATTTTGTTTTCAGCTATTCAACAACATGGATTAGATGTGTTTAATATATTACTACTTTTTTCTGTGTTATTAACTAGCATTTATATTGCAAGAATTTGGTTTTATTTGTTTGCAAAAAAAGATTCAAGTAATACACCACAAGCAAAATCAGTGGCAATGAATTTGCCAATCATCGTATTGGCCATGGCCTCTTTATTTGCGGCCTTTTCTGCTAGTCCATTTCATTTGCAAGCGTTTTGGTTTACATTAGGTACCGAAACAATTGCGCCTATGTTTAGCATAGGCATTATTTTATTGAGTGTTGCAGGTGTTTTAGCCGTCAAATTTATTCCAGCAATTTTATTGATGGACGAAAAAAATGCCATCATATATTTTCTTAAAAATGGTGCTTTTATAGATCGTTTTTATGCAAACCTATTTGTAAAACCAATACAGCAAATAGCCACTTTATTAAAATGGTTAGATAAGCATATTGTAGATGGACTAGTGAATGGTATTGCGAATTTTGCTATTGTAATTGCGAATTTTTCGGACTGGTTTGATAGAAATATAATTGATGGATTGGTTAACTTAATTGCACTCATTGCTAAACGAATGGGAGATATTATTCGCATTACGCAAACGGGTAGAGTGCAAACTTATTTTTTATTGGCATTGATGTTGATGGCAATAGTAGCGTGTTTTATTTATTAACTTATTAAAGATATAAAATGAATAATTGGTTGTCTGTTTTAATTTTCTTACCGATTGCAGCTGCATTAATTTTGTTGCTATTGCCTAAGCGTGCCTCAAATGTGTTTAGGCCGGTAACCATTGTTATCAGTCTATTACAGACGCTAATTGCAGCCTATTTATATACCCAATATTTAAAAAATCCGCAGGGTTATCATTTTGTAGAACGTGCCGATTGGATTAATTTAAATTTAGGAACTTTTGGCCGTTTAAATATTGATTATTTTTTAGCCGTAGATGGATTAAGCATTGGTTTACTTTTATTGTCAGCATTTGTAATGTTTATAGCGGCTATTGCTTCTAACGAAATTAAGAAAGATCCAAAAGCATATTACACCTTGTTTTTATTGTTGAGTGCTGCTATTATGGGTGTGTTTTGCGCACTCGATTTTTTCTTGTTTTATGTGTTTTACGAATTGATGTTGTTACCAATGTATTTCTTAATTGGTATGTGGGGTGGTCCAAACAGAGAATATGCTTCTATCAAATTTTTCTTGTATACTTTGTTTGGCTCTATATTTATGTTACTGGTCATGATCGGACTTTACTTTTCGGTTATCGATCCGGTTACAGGTGAGCATACTTTTAATATGTTGTATATGATGGATGCAGCAAACTATACCAAAGACAGTTATTTCTCTATATTCTCTACCGATGCATTGCTATTTAATTATCCGGTAAGGTTCTTTGGGTTTATCGTTTTGTTTATTGCTTTTGCTATAAAAATTCCTACCATACCCTTACACACTTGGTTGCCCGATGCCCATGTGGAGGCGCCAACACCTGTTTCTATCATACTTGCAGGGGTGCTCTTAAAAATTGGTGGATATGGAATTATCAGAATTTGTTATGGAATTTTTCCAGAGGCAGCTATTTATTTTTCTTATTGGATTGGATTAATTGGTGTTATTTCAATTTTATATGGTGCATTTATTGCGTTAGCATCTACCGATTTAAAACGCATGATTGCCTATTCATCTATTTCACATATGGGATTTGTTATTTTGGGAATTGCTTCGCTTACTTCGGAAGGAGTGAACGGTGCTATCTTTCAAATGATTAGTCACGGGGTGCTTTCTACTATGTTATTTTATTTAGTAGGCGTTTTATATCTAAGGGTTCAAGACCGCGAAATTGCTGCCTTCAGAGGATTGGCACAACCTATGCCTCGTTATACTTTATTTGTGGTAATTGCATTTTTTGCTTCTTTAGGTTTGCCAGGCTTGTCTGGTTTTATTGGCGAAGCATTTACCCTTATCGGTGCATTTAAATCGGCATCTGTGAATGCATTATTGCCAAGAGGCTTTGCCATTTTAGCTTCGGTTGGTATTTTAATTGGTGCGGCTTATTTCTTATGGACTTTGCAACGCATGTTTTTTGGAGCACCGCGTTTTAAAGGGGCTCAAGAGTGGCATCTAAAATTAAAAGATTTAACTGCAACAGAATATTTGGTATTAATTCCCTTAGCCTTGATCACCATTTTATTAGGTATTTTCCCTGCTATATTATTTGATGCCAGTAATAATACTATCAATGCATGGGTGCACGAAACTTGGATACATGGTATTGCAAATTTAAAAAGCATGCAATCTTTATTAAAATTTTAAACAGATGGAATTGTATCAAACTTTACAATCTTTAGTAACGAGCAATAATATGAGTTGGAAGTTTTTAATTCCAGAATATAGTTTATTGTTTTTCTTTTTATTGGGTTTGCTTATTGATTTGTTTTTCAAAAATAAAAAAGCACTAACCGGCTTAATGATAGCAGGGGTTAGCTTTTCAGGATTTTTAACTTTTCAACAAATTTCTTCTAGTGCCGAAATTCAGCAATTGTTTAATGGCATGTTGGTTTTAAGTAATAAAATTATTGTATTTAAATTATTGATTACATTGGTGGTATGCTTGTTTATGATTTTTGCTGGTACCGATTTTCGCATCAAAAAACAAAACACGCCAGAATATTTTTATTTAGCACCACTTTTTTTAATCGCATTAAATATGCTCTGCATGTCTGCGCATATGTTAACCATTTATTTAAGTGTAGAAATGGTTTCGCTATTTTCTTATGGCTATGTAGCCTTATCTATTAAAGATAAAAGCAATGCCGAATCGGGCATGAAGTATATTTTGTTTGGCTTATTGGCTTCTGCACTTTTATTGTACGGAATCTCTTTAATGTATGGCTTTGCAGGCACACTGTCTTTGCAAGATCCAAATTTCTTAGCATGGTTTGCAAAAGCACCAATGCCAATTATTGCTTTGAGTATTGGTTTAATCATGGCTGGATTTTTATTTAAAATAGCTGCTGCACCATTTCATTTTTATGCACCCGATGTTTATCAAGG
>JBILIO010000166.1:0-3949 GCA_044349915.1 Sphingobacteriales bacterium
AGCTTTGAAAAATAATACTTACGCTTCTTTTTTATCGGCACAAACCGAATTGCCGATGATGCATATGGAAGACGCGATTAAAGCAACCATTGGAATAATGGATGCACCAGCAGAATTAATCAAAATTCGTTCGAGCTATAATGTAGCAGGAATGAGCTTTACACCGCATCAATTAGGCGAAGAAATTAATACTCATTTACCCGAATTTAAATTGACCTACGTCGAAAACGATCCGCGTCAAGCCATTGCAGATTCGTGGCCAAAAAGCATAAACGACGATTTTGCCAGAAAAGATTGGGCTTGGCATAACCAATACGACTTAAAAGCTTTAGTCAAAAATATGATTGACAATTTAAAATAAGCCCTATGACTTTTGAAGAATTTTTTGCGAAGAAAAAAATTAACTTGGAAACATTGAAAAGCAAAGACGCTGTTTTGTTCCATGAATTAAAAAGTCATTTCGAACAAATGGGTGATAAAAGTTTCGACTACACTAAAAAATATTTATTCAACCCGTTGCGCAACCAGTATCCACTCGAGGCGCGAAACCGAACAATGATTTCCCGCTTAATTATTTTTTAATTTCGTGAACTAGCATTTCATAAAAAGAGTTATAAATCACTCCTTGTATTTCGGTGCGCAAATTCATTTCTAACATTTTTTTATTCTCTGTCGAAGGATAAACCCTGTTCGACAAAAACACATACACCAAATCATATGCCGGATCTACCCAAGTACAAGTGCCTGTAAAGCCAGTATGGCCATAGGTTTGCGGAGATACCGCTAATGCCGTAGGGCTAGTTTTGCCTTGCTCTATTTCAGGTTTATCAAAACCCAATCCTCTCCTACTATCTGCATGATATTGAGCAGTAAACAAGTTCACCGTTGCAGGTTTAAAATATGCTTCGCCACCATAGCTTCCTTTGTTGAGCAACATTTGCATAATAATGGCTACATCATTCGCATTGCCAAACAAGCCAGCATGACCCGCCACACCACCAAACATGGCAGCCGTTTGATCGTGCACATAACCTTGCACCACTTGTTTTCTAAAGCTGAGGTCGTTTTCGGTAGGCATCATATTCGCCATAGGAAATTTGCGATACGGTAAATATCCCAAATAGTTCAAGCCTAATTTTTTATAAAATGTATTACTAACAAATTCATCAATTGGTGTTTTGCTTTGCGCCTCTAATACTTCTTTTAAGAAATAAAAACTCAAATCGGAGTACACATATTTTCCACGATTTTTTATTTCTGATTTGAGTATTCGCTGCTTCATAGTGGCCATATAATTGGCATTTAAAAACAAATGATTGGCAACCGGAATGGCAAATACAGCTGTAGAATCTTTAGACAGCACAGCTATTTCCAGGTCTTTTACAGTTTGAATATCTTTGTAAAAAGGAATAAATGGCGACAAGCCAGCGCGGTGTGTTAACAGATCTGCGATAATAATATTTTTCTTATTCGAACTTTTAATTCCGGGTAAATAATTATGCAAATGACCATTCAAAGAAACTTTATTTTCTTCTACTAATTTCATCATGCCTAAATTAGTCGATAAAATTTTTGTCATCGATGCTAAATCGTATAAATCGGTATTAAGTACCAAATGAGAAGAATCGTAAGTGCTATAGCCAAAAGATTTTTGATATACCACTTTCCCATTTTTAGCCACTAATACTTGACAACCAGGAATTGCCTTAGCCGCAATAGCCTTAGCAACTAAATCGTCTATCTTATTTAATACCTGTGCATTCATGTAAACTTCTTCGGGCTGAGTGTATTTTAAACGAATGCTTTCGTTGATGATATAACCATCGCCTATTTGAAATTTATTAGATGCCGTAACAGGCATCGTTCCTTTAGCCGGAATTCCACCAAATATAAGCTGGGCAGCACTTGTACGTGTATAAGAATTTTCTTCGTAGGCTAACACAATAGGCGCATGGTTTTCAAAATTTCTTAAACTATAGGCATTGCCGAATACCACTAACACTACATTTTTATGCGCAGATAAATTATTTAAAAAATCAATTGTTTGCTTAGACAAAGAAAAATTCTTTGATTCGTTTCGGCTCATATCGTGCAAGCCAACAATTACGGTATTGTAGTTTTCTAAGTTTTTATTTAAAAAATCAAAATCGTTTAAGCTCGCGTCTTTCTTTAATGAAAACTTAGCAGTAGGTGCATATAATTCGCAAGTGCTTAAAAAATCGTTATTGATTTCGGCCCCAATACTGATAGCAGCAATGTTAGTACTCGCTAAATTTTTTAAAGGAATGAGGTTGTTTTTATTCTCTAATAAAGTAAGTGCATTTTCGTATAATTTACGACTCATTAATTTGGCTTCGTTGCTATTTAAATCGGCAATTAAACCTTCTATTACAATTGGTTGATAATGCGAAAGCCCTACCTGAAACTTAGCAAATAATACCTTTCTAGCCTTTTCATCTAATTCGGCTTGGGTAATTTCGCCAGCCAATATTGCTTTTTTAATTTCGGAAATGGCAACGGGCACATTCTCGGAATACAAACACATATCGTTACCTGCTAACAAAGCTTTAACATCTACTACGCCTGGTGGAAAATTTGCCGACACACCTTTCATATTTAAAGCATCGGTAATAATTAAGCCTTTAAAATTTAATTTATTTTTTAATAAATCGGTTACAATTGGTTTCGAAATAGATGCGGCAGAATTCTTTGAACTATCGTATGCCGGCACAAAAAGATGCGCTACCATAATACTCGACAAACCTCGATCAATCAATTCTTTGAATGGATATAATTCTAAACTGTCTAAATCTTCTTTACTGCGATTTAATTTAGGCAAGGTTAAATGAGAATCTTTATCGGTATTACCATGACCCGGAAAATGTTTTGCCGTTGCAATTAAACCATTGTCTTGTAAGCCGCGCATATATTCTATGCTCTTGGCCGCCACTCGGTATTTATCTTCGCCAAAAGAGCGATCGTTGATGACAGGATTGCGTGGATTGTTGTTGACATCTACTACGGGTGCAAAATTTAAATGAATGCCCATTCGCTTACATTGCCTTGCCGTTTCCACGCCAAAATCGTAAATCAATTGGTTCTCGTTTATAGCGCCCAAAGCCATTTGTTTAGGGTATCGTACGGTACTATCTAAACGCATCGACAAACCCCATTCTCCATCTATAGAAATCAATAAAGGTGTTTTAGCAAGGGATTGGTAATAATTGGTCAGGTTTGCCTGACGAACTGGGCCTCCTTGAAAAAAACACAAGCCACCTATTTTATAATCTTTAACCAATTTGGCAATTTCTTTAATATGCAGGGAATCTTTGTTAGAAAAGGCTGCAACAGTGAATAATTGGGCAATTCGCTCGTCTGGCTGCAAGCTATTCATGACCGAATCGACCCAAAGATTGGCTTTGGCAGTATCAACTACCTGCGCATTCACGATGGATGTGGAGAAAAAAAAGGAAATTAAAAGTATATAGCCGGTTTTTTGCATAAAAGGTGCCCGAAAATTTTTATATTTTTGTCTGATGGCGATAAATTTATAGGTATTTCCTCAAATAAATAAATCAAAAAGTCTGTTAGAGGCCTAAAGTTCTCAACATAGCTATATTTTTAAAAAAACGATGTCGAATATAATTCACCTTTTACCCGATGCGGTTGCTAATCAAATTGCAGCCGGCGAAGTTATTCAACGACCTGCCTCGGCTGTAAAAGAGCTGATGGAGAATGCCGTTGATGCTGGCGCAACGAGTATTAAGGTGGTATTAAAAGATGCTGGACGAGCCCTTATTCAAATCATCGATAATGGTTCGGGTATGAGCCCAGCAGATGCGCAAATTTGCTTTGAAAGACATGCTACTTCTAAACTAGCGAGTGCAGCCGATTTGTTTAAAATAAAAACCATGGGTTTTAGAGGCGAAGCCATGGCATCTATTGCAGC
>JBILIO010000167.1:0-3875 GCA_044349915.1 Sphingobacteriales bacterium
ATTACCTGGCAATTGCATAATAAAATCGTGCGCGCCAACTTCTTTAGCCGCAGCAATAACTTGTGCTCTAGAAATAGTATTATTTTTTAAGGTAATATTTTCATGAATAGTGTCGGAGAATAAAAAAACATCTTGTAAAATGGTAGCAATACTACTACGTAAAAAAGACAATTCGTATGCTTCAATATTGATACCATCTAAAGTAATACTTCCCGAATTGATATCGTAAAAACGATTTAATAAATTAATAATAGAAGATTTTCCTGCGCCTGTAGCCCCTACCAAGGCTAGCGTTGAGCCAGCAGGTAAATCAAAAGAAATATTTTTTAATACATAATTTTCTTCGTTATAGGCAAAAGAGACCGATTGAAATGCAATGGTACCATTAAGCTTTTCTGGTTGTAATAGCCCTTCGTTTTTTGTTTTTAAATCGGTGTCTAATACCTTAAAAATTCTTTCTGCACTCACCATACCCATCTGTAAAGTATTGAACTTATCTGCTAATTCTCTGATGGGTCTGAATAGCATATTTAGATACATAATAAAAGAAACAATTACGCCTAAAGAAACGGCATCTTGCATGACTTCTTTAGATCCATACCAAACTAATATTCCTATTGAAGTGGCAGACATTAATTCTACTACTGGAAAAAAGATGGAGTAATACCAAACAGATTTTACATGAGCCTCGCGATGACGAAGGTTAATGGCTTCGAAGTTTGCTTGCTCTTGCTTTTCGCGATGAAACAACTGAATGATTTTCATACCCGAAATATGCTCTTGTAAAAAAGTATTGAGTTTGGCTACTTCTGTTCGCACTTCTTGAAAGGCAACTTTGGTTTTTTCTTTAAAAACATAGGTTGCAAGCAAAAGAAACGGAATGGTACTTAAACTAATTAAAGTTAATCGCCAATCTACATAGAGCATAACCGAAACCAATACCGCAATTTGTAATATATCTCCGATGATAACGAGTAGCCCTTCCGAAAAAATATCTGCAATGGTTTCTAAGTCGGAAACACTTCGAGTAACTAAAGTGCCAATTGGGGTGTGATCAAAATAACTTAATTTTAAACTCAATAAATGATTGACTATTTTTTTACGAAGGTCTAAGATGGCTGATTGCCCTAGCAAATTAGTAAGTAAGGTATGGTAATATTGCATTAACATTTGTATGATTAAAACCAAGAGCATGGCTAAAACCATCCAAATTAAAGCCAACAAATTTGCTTCAAAAATAAAATGATCGATGGCGTATTGAACCATGTATGGTCTTATAGGCGCAATTACCGCAAGCAAAATTGTTAAAAAGGCAGCTTTATAAAATATGATTTTATAAGGCTTCACAAATTGAAAAACCCTTGTTAATAATTTTGTATTGACGATTTGTCCTGTTGCCATTTTTGGTTTTGATTATAATTCGTTAGACAAATATCCTACAGGATAATCTACCGACACTAATGCTAAACCATTTGCAGGTACCGATGTTCCGGCCTTTGAACGATTTCTACTTTCTAAAATGATTTGTAAATCGGCTAAGTTAATACGCCCAATTCCTACATCTAATAATGTTCCAACTATTGCACGCACCATGTTTCTTAAAAATCGATTGGCAGAAATTTTAAAAATAAAACCATCTGATGTTTGTTCCCAATAGGCATAATTAATTTTACATATACTGGTACCTGAGCCCGTATGCGCCTTGCTAAAACATTCAAAATCTTCGTGCTTGATTAATAAAGCTGCAGCAGCATTCATTAATTCGATGTCTGGTTTATTTTTAAAATGAAAGTAATAACTCTGTGTGTCTATAAATGGATTCTTAAAAAAATGCATGCGGTATTCGTAGCCGCGAGCAGTTGCATCAAAACGTGCATGCGCATCATCATGAACCAATACAAATCTTTTAGCCACAATGTCTACCGGCAACATGCCATTTAAATTGGTGATTAAATTGTCGGTGATGTTTTTACTCGAATCGAAATGCGCATAAAATTGACTTGCATGCACACCCGCATCTGTTCGGCCACAACCCAATGTATAGATAGGTTCCGACAACAAGGCGCTTAATTTTTGATCTAGCACTTCTTGCACAGTTATCGCGTTTGGCTGTAATTGCCAACCATGATAGGCTGTACCTAAATAAGCTAACTCTAAAAAATAGCGCATCTTATCTTATTCGATCTGCTGCCCTAACTTTTTCTTCGTCTTTACGAATCGCTTTTGCAGCCATTGCAGTAAATAAGATAGCAATACTTGGCAGAGCAACCCCTAAACCCATGCGCACTTGCGTAATTCCTGCTGCTGTAATTTGCTGTTGCAAAGAAGACAATAAATAAATTACAAAGGCAAATTGCGCAATGACTAAAATTCTTGCAATACCTACTTGCCTTTTTCTATTGTTAAATTGAAAAATGGTAAACAATAAAAAAAGTGAAAGCGCAGCAGCAATAATCATGCGCACAAAATTAAATGTTTGCAATTCGAATATTTGTGTGCTTGCGTTTTTTACATAACTACCTTGAATGGTAATTTTAGCGTCGACTAATTGTGCATTTGCAATTTGTTGATAGTGATAAATTGGCACAAAAAATAATACCATTAGCGCAATTGCTGCTAAGAATAAATAAAGTGTTTGAATTCGTTGTATCATGATGATTTAAAAAAGTAAAATTAAAGGAATTTGACGAAAAAACACGCCGAACAGTAATTTTATTAAACAAAAAAAAGAGCAGGCTTTAAACCTGCTCTTTTATTATTAAAGCGAATGGATTACCATCTGCCGCCTCTTGAATCTTTGTCTTTGCGTTCTCTTCTAGGTGCGCCGCTTGAAGAATTCGAACCGCCTGTGCTTCCAGCACTCGACGATCTTCTTTCTGAAGAATAGCCTCTGCTTTCGCCGCCTCGACTATCTGAACTTCTGCTTTCGCCACCACCGTAAGATCTGCGTTCGCCGCCACCGCCGCCGCCGCCATAAGATTTGCGTTCTCCGCCACCATATGATCTGCGTTCGCCGCCACCACCGCCACCGCCATAAGATTTGCGCTCACCGCCTCCGCCGTAAGATCCTCTCGAACGACTTCTTCCTCTATCACCACCACCGCTATCTTGTGAAACTTCAATTCTTACATTTCTACCTTTAAAATCTACGCTCTTAAATGCAGCTTGTACTTGTTCTAATACTTCGTTTTCTACTTCAAAGAAAGAATACACTCCTTTAATATCAATTTTACCAACAAGGTCTCCTTTGATACCAGAAGTATTACATACAAAACCTAATAATTCACCTCTATTGAATTCATCAACAGAACCTAAATTAATAAATAAGCGCGTATGCGTACCACTTTTTGCACTTCCCATAGAATTTCTATCTGAAGAACGATCATCTGCTTTCGCATTTAAATCTGGTGCATTGCGATAGTAATCTAAGAAACGATTAAACTCTAAAGAAGCAAATCTTTTGATAACATCTTCTTTTGATAAATCGGCTAACTCATCGTAAATACGTTGCATGTATTGATCAATTTGCTCGTCGTTTACTTGTACATTATGCACACGATGAACTAAAGAGAACAATTGTTTTTCACATACATCAAATGAAGTTGGCACTTCTGCTAAAGTAAATTTCGATCCAAGTTGTCTTTCAATTTGACGAATCTTACCAATGTCTCTTGAAGTAATAATTGCCAAAGAAGTTCCTGTTTTTCCTGCTCTTGCAGTACGACCACTTCTGTGAGTATAATTTTCGATTTCATCTGGTAAAGAGAAATGCACTACGTGAGTTACATTGTCTACATCGATTCCCCTTGCAGCTACATCTGTTGCAACTAAAATTTGCAAAGACCTATCACGGAATCTTTTCATTACCCTGTCGC
>JBILIO010000169.1:0-3798 GCA_044349915.1 Sphingobacteriales bacterium
TATGGATGAAAAACAACTCAAGGAATTTATTTCGAATCAATTAAAGGTTAGAATGCCTTTTTACGAACAAGCCGATTTAAGCATGAGTGGTCTTTCGATCAATGTTAATGAGATAGTCGAACAAATAGCGCAATTCGATCATTAAGAAAGATAAACAGCCTCTTTATTTTTATCAAATACCACCGATATATGCTCTTGAGATACCGTGCTAATCGTATATCCAGCGTAATCGGTTGAAATTGGAAATAATTTATGACTCCTATCTACCAGCACTGCTGTTCTGATTTTTTTAGTAGGAATATTTAAAAATACAGACAAGCCATACAATAAAGTTCTTCCCGAATTCAACACATCATCTACTAAAATAATGGTTTTATTTTTGCATTGGCTAACAGGAATATTGGTGCTAGCCACTAAATTATTGCTGTCTTTGTCTAAAGTAATTTCTACTAAAGTGCATTTGATTTTGGAAATTTTGCTTAATACTTTTTCGAGTTTTTGGGCAAATACATATCCTCTGCTTGCGATGCCTGCAATAATAATTTCTTTTTCATCAAAACAATCTTCTAAAATTTGATACGCAATGCGATCAATTTTTTGTTTGATTTGCGCTTGGTCTAAAATTTGAATACTTTTTTTAGCAGCCATAATTTCCTTTATTTATATGGGAAGAATACAAAGTTAGCGCCTTCTGGCACAACCACAAATAAACATACATAGTTTTTAGGGTCTTTATAACTTTTCTTAAAAAATTCAACTTTTTCGTCTAAAATGGCGCCATGTCTAATAAAATCTTCTAAAAAAGAGACATTGATATTCCATTCGGTAGAGAGCTCTTCTTTATCGACCACTTGTTCGCCTAAAGAAACTTGATGTTGGTGGGCAATAAAAATGGGAAATTCAGAAAGTTTTTCTGCTAAAATTTCTAAAGCTATTTCTTTTAGTGTTTCGCTATAAAGAATTAAGTCGGTCTCTAAACTTTTTAAAGGAGACTCTTTTGGTTTTTCGGATGCGTTTTCGAATAGGTCTTTTGGTTCCATATGCGCAAGCAATAATTTATTTTTTCAATGTTAACAATACAATATTTTCTACATGTTCGGTATGCGGAAACATGTCTACCGGTTGAATCTTAGTAACCTCATAGGCTTCGTCTAAAATAGCAATGTCTCGGGCTTGTGTAGCAGGGTTACAACTGATGTACACAATTTTTTCGCTACGCATAAAAAGTAGTTTTTTGCAAACATCTTCGTGCATGCCGGCTCTTGGAGGGTCGGTAATAACTACTTGTGGTTTGCCATGTGTTGCAATAAATTCGGTTGTCAAAACATCTTTCATATCTCCAGCAAAAAACAAAGTATTATCGATGCCATTTATTTCGGAATTAATAACCGCATCTTTAATGGCATCTTCCACATATTCAATCCCAATTACTTTTTTAGCCGAAGAGGCAATGAAATTGGCAATGGTACCTGTTCCTGTATATAAATCATAAACTACTTCTTCTCCACTGAGCGAAGCCATTTGGGTCGCTAATTGGTATAATTTTGCAGCTTGAGCCGAATTAGTTTGGTAAAAAGCTTTCGGGCTAATGCGAAAAGAAATTTCCTTACCTTTTAAATCTTGCATACTTTCTGAAATAAAATCAGCACCATGGTAGGTAAGAATTGCTAAATCAAAAATGGTATCGTTCTTTTTAGTATTGATTACATACAGCAAAGAAGTAATAAACGGAAAAGTATTTTTTAAGTGCGAAAGTAATGCAGTTATTTTTTCTTGTTCATCTGCAGCAAACACCACAATAACCATCCATTCGTTAGTGCTGGTATTTCTGATAATTAAATTACGCATCAAGCCAGTGTTTTGTCTGATGTCGTAATAGTCGTATCCATTAGCTTTGGTGAATTTAGCCGTTTCGTTTCGAATGTCGTTGGCGCGATCATCTTGCAAATAGCATTTTTCTATTTCAATAATTTTATCAAATCTTTTAGGCACATGAAATCCTAATGCAGGCTCTTCTATTTTTAAATCCGAAGCCACTTCTTCTTTGGTCAACCATCTTTTGTTAGAGAAAGTGTAATCCATTTTATTTCTATAAAACTGAATACTATCTGAACCAATAATAGGAGATATAGCAGACAAAGGCACTTTGGCAATTCTTTCTAAATTATCTTTTACTGTTTTTTCTTTGAAAGCCAATTGAGAAGTATAGGCTAAATTTTGCCATTTACATCCGCCACAAGTATGAAAATGACTACAAAATACTTCCGCACGCTGAGGAGATAATTCGTGAAAATGAACCGCCTTGCCTTCTGCAAAACTTTTCTTTTTCTTGAAAATTTGAATATCAACTACATCTCCGGGTACAACTTTATCTACAAAAATTACATAATCATCAATTTTTGCCACGCACTTACCTTCAGACGCAATGTCTAAAATGGTTACTTTTTCGTATAAGGGTAATATTTTATCGGCCATATTTCATTCAAATTTCAAAGGTAGGTTTAAATAGCTTAATTTTAAGGTATAATGGTTAAGAAAATTAAGCTATTTATTTTTTGTATGCTGATGCTGCAATCGCTTGTGGCCTCTCATATTGTTGGCGGTGGTTTTAGTTATCGTTATTTAGGCAACAATCAATACCAAATTAAATTAGCGTATTATAAAGATTGTGGTCCTAGTTCTATTGGCTTTCCACCAGGAAGTTTAAAAGTTGGGGTATTTGAAATAGGCACGCATCAACTAAAAACAGTTTTGCAATTGGCTGTAGATTCCACTACAACTTTAGATTTTTCGCAAGCGGCTTGTGTAACAAGTCCTGTAAATTGTGTGCAGCAAAGAAACTATTCGGCGGTATTAACTATGCCAGCATACGAATACAATCATCCGGCAGGTTATTATTTTGTTTACGAACAATGTTGCCGAAATGCCTTGGCGCAAAATGTAGCAAACCCGCAAGACATAGGCTCTGCTTATTATATGGAGCTAAGGCCAAATTTCACAATCAATCAAATTTTCGAAAATTCGAGTCCAGCATTTAAAAATTATCCTGCGCTACTTTTATGTGCATTTGAAAATTACGAACTCGATTTTTCTGCCACAGAACCCGATGGTGATTCTTTAGTTTATACACTCATCGATCCTTTAAAGGGCCATGCCAATGCCAATAGCTTAACCAATCAAACGGGTCAAGTAGATCCGCTACCCGGGCCATACGATCCCATTGTGTGGAATACAGGTTATAGTTTAGCAGGAAATGTTTTAGATGGTAATCCAGATATTAAAGTGAATGCAGTTACTGGTTTGCTTAGTGTAAATCCTCAAAAAATTGGAGTTTATTTAGCCGCCATTCAATGTGAAGAATTTCGAAATGGAATTAAAATTTCTGAAATAAGAAGAGAAATGCAAATTGCGGTAGTGCAATGCCCTAATAGGTTTGCGCCCGAGATTATATGTTTATCTAATTGCACGCAACAGCAATTACAACCTAACGAAATCATTTGTTTTGAGTTTTTAGTTTCTGATAGTAATCTCTTAGATTCTATTCAATTGCAAGTCTCGTTTAATAAAAATCAATTGCTAAAAAATTATACATTCAGTAAATCCGAAACTACCAATCCGGCAAGTGTAAAACTTTGCTTAGAAACAAATTGTAATTTAAAAAAAGGAGACACCTTGTATGTTCGAATGTTAGCACAAGACAACGCTTGTCCTTATCCGCTAAAATCAAATTACGAATTTAAGTTGCCTTATGTTTCGCTTTCGGATATTGATTTATTAAAAAATATTCCTAATGTATTT
>JBILIO010000170.1:0-3795 GCA_044349915.1 Sphingobacteriales bacterium
ATATACTGGTGCTACACCAATAATTCTTGGCTCATAAATAGAACGTTGTTTGTCAAAGAACCACTCTTCTTTTAAACGATAAGCAACAATGTCATCTCTATTTAAAGTACGTGTAGAAATTTCTTTGGTGAATGTACCGTCTAATTGCTCTACATCTAAAGTATCGCTTCCTGCTCCAATAGCAGCCACTTCTTCAGGTGTCATAGGCACTTTAAACTCGTCTCCAAAATCTTTTGGACCAGATGGATTAGGATTGTAAGCAGTTAATTCTCCTGCTAATACTGCATCCATAACTACATCAATTAGCTTTGCACGAGGGTAAGTCATTGGGAGATTTTGTTTTTCTCTCAAATCAATTACACGCCAAACGCGTTTAGCCCACATTACATCTGCTTCTCTTAAAGGAGCATAAGAAGTAACACTTGCAGTTCTTACATTGCTCTTTTGGTAAACACCATCTAAAGGTGGTTCCGTTTGGGCAAAGCTTACACTTACTGTAAACAGTAAGGCCATTAAGGTGATAATTAGTTTATTTTTCATTTCTATAAGATTATAGATTTATTGCACGCTAATAATAACACTATTTAATCTTCTGTTTGATCCATCAGGACCAGAAGCGATAATGTCATCAAATAATACTTTATCTTTTGGACCCAATGCATTCATTGCGCTTGTTACTTCAGAAGTAATACCAGCACCCGATACAGAAATTCTTAATGGGTCTTGTCTTGCTCTAATAATAGTTACGGTATATGATTTTACATTGAATTTTAAATCGAAGTCGAAGTTTTCTAATACTGCAAACACCCCTCTTTGTGCTCTCAATTGAGAAGCATTCATTGGTCCACTGGTAATACCACCTACTTTAGCTACTGGATCTGGTACACGCTTTACACGGTATTCCATTCCACCTAATTGTTTGATGTTTCCTTTAGAAACTTCGCCGCTTACCGAAATCATTACTTTTCCAGCTTCTGTAACTCTAGCAATGTATTTACCGTTTCCACCAGTCAATGCGCCTTTGCCTCCAATAGTTGCACGTAATTTTTCTTTTGGCATACCCGGCACTGAAACCGAAATAGGATTATCTACTCCAATATAAAGTACATTCATTTTATCTGCAGAAATTACTGCAGTAGGTTTTGCCGCTTGGTATTCAGATTCAAACTTATAAGGTTTGATTACGCCATCTGGACCTTTAATATTGATCACCCCACCCCATTTAATAAATCCTTCTTGGGTTGGTGTAATTTTATATTTTCCTTTTCCATTTTCTACAGGTAAAGAACGACCACCTACTACAATGTTTGGTGCTTGAGATTTACTAGATGCAGAAATAAAAACATCTGCTTCGTAAGTTTGGCCAACTAATACATAACTAGTAGGCGCCACTACTGTAGCTTCTAATTGATCAAATTTAAAGTCGGTTGCATTGATTTTAGTCAATAAGTATTTTACTACTTCTGCTTCCGCATTTTTATTGTCATTTTGATTTTTAGAAAGTAGTGTTACGATTGCCGTAACGGGTACACCTTGAAAGTTTTTTTCTTCCCAAGATTTCTTTACTCCCTCTTTATCTTTTGGTGGTTCAACAGCATTTAAACTAAAGTTAAATTCTGCACGGTCTTTTGAATCTACTAGATTCATGAACTTTGCCCTTGTTTCTAAAATTTTTGCTTTTAATTCTGTACCTCTTTTAGCTGTTAACATTAATTGCGTACCAATTTCCATATCGCTTCTTTTTGCAATATCATTGGTCTCTTCATCAATGCCACCTGCTAATTCTGTTAATTCATTTTTGATTGTTTCAATATAAGCATCTAATTCGCTTGTATATTTTTTAGCTAATTGTGCTTTATCATAAAAAGGTTTAGTTTTTACAGGATCATTTCTTAATGATGCCTCAAATGCATCATAAGTGATTTTATTTGCAGCGCTAAAGTTGCCTGCTGTTGTTACTAAACCGTCGTTTACTAATTTAAATGCATTCATGAATTCTTCCGATACATTCAGTGCTAACATTGCTGTTAATACTAAATACATCATACCAATCATTCTCTGCCTTGGTGTTTCTTTACCAGCCATTTCTTATTTTATTTCTAAATTATTAAACTGATAGATTACTTATTGATTGTCATTGCAGACAACATATTACCATATACGGCATTTAAAGAAGAAAGGTTTTGTGTTAACTTACCTACTTCATCTTTGAAATTACGCGCATCAGCTAATGAATCGCTGAATGCTTGCATGGTTTCAGAAACGTTTG
Source organism: Sphingobacteriales bacterium (assembly GCA_044349915.1). GTDB lineage: Bacteria > Bacteroidota > Bacteroidia > Sphingobacteriales > Sphingobacteriaceae > CAIKLP01. Next base: position 2,270 of record JBILIO010000170.1, read on the forward strand.
CATATGATGAACTCAAACCTTCTACTGATTTAGATGCAGCTTGTAATTTAGCAGCAAATTCGTTTGAAGAAGAGGTAATGTCTGCTGCGCTAGAAATAGCGGCAACTCTATCACCAAAGTTTCTTAAACCATCACCCAAACTAGCAATCAATTCTGGACCTACTTTTGCTTCAGCCATCATTTGATCTAGTTGTTGTGTAACTGTTCCTTCCATTTTAGGTGCAGCCGCTTTTTTAGTTTTTACTTCTTCTGCTTGCGCAAGTTCTGGATAAACTAATGACCAATCATATTCAGTATGTGGTTTTTCAAATGCTGATAAAAAGAAAATTCCTGCCTCCGTAAGTAATCCTACAATTAATAATTCATTTGCAAATTTTAAGTGAATGATTTTGAAAAGTGCACCAACGATAACGATTGCTGCGCCAATACCATAAACTTTGGCCATCATATTCTTGTAATTGTTCATTTGTTTTTCAGTTTTAAGTTTTAAATTGTATTAATTATGTTTTTGTTTTATTGTTTTGCTGTAGGAATTATTCGTCACCGATTGATCTTCCCATGTATGACATTACACAACGGAAACCAACATATGATTTTGCAGTATCTTGGTACTCATAAGTACGTGTACCATTTTGCAAGAAATATCCAATGTCTTTCCAAGAACCACCTTTAATTACTTTACGTTTCAATACTTCAGGATCTTCTGATTTTGCTTCGTAAGAATAATTAGGGTTTAAATCGTAGAAAAATACATTTGCCGACTCGTCGTATGCAGTGCTTGTCCACTCTGCTACGTTACCAGACATGTTATATAATCCGAAATCGTTCGGGAAATAAGACGTTACATTTACTGTTTGCATACCGCCATCTTCGCCATAACTTCCGCGACCTGGTTTAAAGTTTGCCACTAAACAGCCTTTGCTATTTCTAACATATGGACCACCCCAACCATAATCTGTACCCACTCTACCACCACGTGATGCATATTCGAATTCAGATTCGGTAGGCAAACGGAATTGATTCATGTTTGCTTCGCCTTCTTCATGTTTGAAATTTTCTAACATTTTAGTTCTCCAAACCGTAAATGACCTAGCTTGTTTCCAACTAACACCCACCACTGGATACTCATCGTATGCTGGATGCCAAAAATATTTCTCGACCATTGGATCATTCATAGAATAAGAGAAATCTGATAAGAAAGTCAAGGTATCTGGATAAATAGGCACATCTTCTTTAATTACAAAAGTTGCTCTAGATTTATCACGGTTTGATTTGTTTGCTGCAGCAACAAAGTCAACCCATTCAGAATGGTAAATTAATTTACGAACGTCAATTTCTTTACGCCCAAAAATTCTTTCTTCTTCTGGATAATACAATTCAGAGATGGCCTCCATTACTGCAGGATCTTTGATATTGATTCTGGTTTTCCAATTTAAGAATTCTTTACCATCGGCATCTTGCATGATATGCTCGCCACCTAATGTTTTCTTAACAATAGAATCACGAACATACTCTGTAAACTGACG
>JBILIO010000171.1:0-3789 GCA_044349915.1 Sphingobacteriales bacterium
CTATCCTAGTGCAACTTCGCTATTGAATAATTTAAATTTAAAAATATACGAAGCAAGTATTTTAGCCGAGACTCCAGATAAAGCTCCTGGAACAATGGAAACAGATGGCCAAACATTTCTTCGATTTGCTGCTAAAGATGCTTGGATAAATATTTTAGATCTTCAATTAGAAGGAAAAAAAAGAATGCAAATTGTGGAGTTTTTAAGAGGCTGGCGATTGCAATAATTATTTCTTTTGCAATTCATCATAGATTAATCGTGCTACCCTACTAAAATATCTTTTACCTCTGTAACCCACGACCCACTGTATTCCTGTAGCACTATTAGTTAAAAATATTTCATCGGCGATGGCTAGCGATTGTAAAGGTACTTTGTTTTCGTACACCTTAATACCTAATTTTTGCGCAATTTGAATCACCACTTTTCGCATCACTCCATCTGTACAACCATCTTGAATAGCAGGCGTAAATAACATATTATCTTTTACAAAAAATAAATTACTATTGGTGGCCTCTACAATATCATCTTTAGTATTTAATAATATACAGGTGTCCACATTTAATTCTTGTGCGGCAATTCCTGCTAATACATAAGGCAAACAATTAATGGTTTTGTATTTAGATAAATAACCAAAATCTTTGCGCGTTTCGGAGTAAATATCGACAATTAAGCCTTTTTTATTCCATTGATATCCCTTTTCGGTTATAGGCTGAAGCTCTATTAAATAAAGGAAATTATTAGAATTTGGGGTATATAAACCACCATCGGAACGAAAAACAGAAAATCGAATTCTTGCATCGTTTTCGATTTCGTTTTTTTTATATAAAGCATTTATTTCTGAAACAAAAAAAGAAAAATCAAATGAGGCATGTATATTCATTTTAAGTGCTAACATACCTTGATATAATCGATCAAAATGTGCTTGCGCAAAACGAATTTTTCCATCAATCATTCGAATTGATTCAAATAATCCATCGCCATATCTTAAGGCTCTATTTTCTACTCCAACAATTAAATCTTGTTGAGGAATAATTTTACCATTAAAATTAAGTAATAAATTATTTTTCATTTTCGTTATAGGTAGTAGCATATTTATGCCATTTATCTAACAGCTGTAACATATCCGATGGCATTTCTGTCTCAAAGTATAGCTCCTGCTTGGTTTTAGGATGAAGAAAACCTAAAGATTTTGCATGTAATGTTTGTCTTGGACAAATCGAAAAACAATTATCAATAAACTGTTTGTATTTAGTAAAACTCGTGCCTTTTAAAATTTTATCTCCGCCATAACTTGCATCATTAAACAATGGATGTCCTATGTGTTGCATGTGCGCCCTAATTTGGTGGGTTCGACCAGTTTCTAATTCACATTCAATAAGCGTCACATAATTTAATCTTTCTAAAACTTTATAATGCGTAACAGACCATTTTCCTTTTTCTTCTGTATCGTAAATATCCATTACGCGTCTGTCTTTTAAACTGCGACCAATATAACCCGAAACAGTACCTCCTTCTGCTATATCGCCCCATACTAAGGCAACATATTTACGATGAATACTATGGTCAAAAAACTGTTTGGCAAGGAATGTCATGGCCTGTTCGTTTTTACTTATGACCAATAATCCAGAAGTATCTTTATCGATGCGATGTACTAAACCTGGTCTTGCGTAATTACCATTCAAATTCGGTAAATTTTCGAAATGATAAGCTAATGCATGCACTAAGGTTCCGGTATAATTATTAAAACCAGGATGCACCACCATGCCAGCTGTTTTATTGATGATCACTATTTCTTCATCTTCAAAAACAATATTCAGTGGAATGTTTTCAGGATAAATTTCGGTATCACGCGGCGGATGAGGTAAAACTATAGAGATAACATCTAATGGTTTAACCTTATAACTCGATTTAACGGCTTTTTCATTGACTAAAATACAACCCGAATCGGCAGCATTTTGAATACGATTTCGAGTGGCATTTTCCATTCTATTCATCAAGAATTTGTCTATTCTCAATAACGATTGTCCCTTATCGACCACTAACCTAAAGTGCTCAAATAGATCTTGTTCTTCCCCTTCGTTTAATAGTTCATCTTGAATCATTTGGCAAATATAATTAATCTAATTGGTCGAAACTCTAAGTTTTAATGGCTATTCCAACAAAATTGAAAAAAATGTCTTGGACTAAATAAAAATGAATAAATTTAAAGCAATAATTAACAGCAAGATAAAATGAAAAATAGCACATTTCGTAAAACACTTTTTGTAGGCTTAACAAGCTTATTAAGCTTAACAGTAGCACATGCACAAGAAAATATCACTACCTTAATAAAAGCTGGCGCTGCAGATGTAAGTACGCTTACCTCGGCTTATATAGGTCCTATTGCAAAAGGATTTGGAGCAGGCATGAATGGTGGTTGGTATCATACAGCTAAAACACATGGTCTAGCCAGATTCGATGTTTCCTTAAGTTTAAATGCGGCAACCATTCCAGATGCAGATAAAGTTTTTGATGCCAGTAAATTAGTTTTTCAGAATTTAACACTCGCAAATAATGCAAATAATGTTGCACAAACTTTTGCGGGTAGCGATGAAATAGGAAGCAACAATGCCGTTTTTCAAGTAAATGGTACCAGTCCATTTACTAATACCGATACCGTTTTTACTTCTTTTGGCGCTCCAGCTGGTTACGGCATAGGTTATTCGGGTGCTCCAACCGTTCAATTGGCTGTTGGCTTGTTAAAAAATACCGAATTAATGATCCGTTATTGTCCAACATACAATGTTGCAAATTATGGCAAAGTAGGATTGGTCGGATTAGGAATTAAACACAGTTTAAAACAATGGATACCTATTGTAAATAAATTACCTTTTGATTTATCAGCTTATGCAGGATATACCAGATTCAACATATCGAGCAATTTATCATTGGCGCCAGATCCTTTCACCAATATAAAAACTGGAAAAAGCAGTTTATTCGATAATCAAGTTTTTTCAATGACAACCACTGCGCAAACCTATGGTTTAATTTTATCTAAGAAAGTATTAATGATCACTGTTTATGCTGGGTTAAATTACCAAGCAAGTTCCACAACTATTGAATTAAATGGCGATTATCCTTTAACTACTTTTGAAGACAGATCAGCAGATGTCAATTATGGTAAAAAAGTAATTGATGTATTAACAAATCCAGTAAATATCATTGTAGATGGCGCCAATGGTGCAACTGCAACGGTTGGTGGCCGTTTTAAATTTTTATTCTTAACCGTCAATGCGAGTAAAACATTTGGTGCATATCCCCTCACCTCTGTTGGTTTAGGTTTTAATTTGGATTTGAAATAATCCAAATTAAAACGCAATGGAAATATATTCGCCTTTACAACAGATACAGTTTGAAATGTATTCTGGCATTGAGTTATATATAAAAAGAGATGATTTAATTCACCCTTATATTTCCGGAAATAAATGGCGGAAATTAAAATATTTGATTCAAACAGCACAATTACAAAATAAAAAAACGCTCGTTACTTTTGGTGGGGCCTATTCTAATCATTTATTAGCTACCGCCTGTGCGGCCGCGCTGAAAGGCTTTAAATCCGTAGGTTTTGTAAGAGGCGAAGAACTTGATGCAAGCAATCATACCTTATTTCTTTGCGAACAATTTGGCATGAAAATTATTTTTGTAGACCGAATTTCCTATTTAAACAAACCAGCATTATTCGAAAAATATTTTTCAAATAACAATGATGCTTTTTTTATTGATGAAGGAGGCCGCTCGGATGAAGCCATT